>DYKW01000226.1 GCA_020722405.1 Anaerolinea thermophila | reverse complement strand
GGGTGTTGCTCTGACGACCAAGCCGTTGGATGTGCGGCGTGACGGTCTCCGGGTATGTGTAAGAATTCTAAAAAGCCCTATCGCATAGTCGGGTAGTTGTGTGGTCGGGTAGTTGGGTAGTCGGAAGGTAGTTTCTTCGCGTGGAATTCATCTCCACTCCCTGGCAATACAGGAGATTGCCACACGTCGCTGCGCTTTGTTTGCAATGACATGTACTAGCGTTTCTTCCGGTTCGAGCAACGCATTGCTCGATGTGGGGCTACTGCAATGACAGGTTGAGCCGTTAGTGAGCAGCCGTTGTCCACCGTTCATTGCCAGGTAGTCAGCGTTCAGCAAACAGTGACCTGACATCTGTTCCCGGTCGCCTGAGTGCCTGTTGCAGGTATGCAAACCGGCCGAAGGTTGGTACAATAGCCTAAAATTACGCATAGAAAGGGATATACGCTTGTTTGAAATTGTCTTTTTAGGTACTTCGGCTTCGGCCCCTTCGGTGCAGCGTGGGCTTTCGGCACAAGTTGTCAAGCATGACGAGCACCGTTTTTTGATTGACTGTGGGGAAGGTACGCAGCGGCAAATTTTGCGTTCCGGGATTGGCTTTAAACGTTTGAACCGCATTCTGATCACCCACGGGCATCTGGACCACATTTTAGGGTTGGCCGGTCTGCTTTCGACGTTTATGCGTTGGGAAGCCATCGAAGAAATCGAAATCATGGGGGGGCATTGGGCGCTGGAACGCATTCACGATTTGCTGTATGGTGTTGTGTTGCGTGGTGCCCAGGCGCCAATTCGCGTCAACCTGCGTGAGATTTCCCCCGGGGTGATTGTGGATGAAGATGATTTTACGGTTTCGGCATTTCCCGTCAAGCACCGCGGTCCGGATTGCTACGGTTACCTGTTCGAGAAGAAAACTCGCCGCCCCTTTCTGCCGGAGAAAGCGGATGCTTTGGGGATTCCCCCTGGCCCGTGGCGGCGTGATCTGGTCGCCGGGCAGGCGGTCACACTGCCGGATGGGCGTCTCATTCAGCCGGATGACGTGTTGGGGGAGGTACTCCCTGGGGCACGCCTGGTTCACGTGGGGGATACCGGCGCCATCGAGAACATCTTGCCGTATGCGCGCGGCGCGGATGCGCTGGTGATCGAAGCCACTTATTTGGAAGAAGAGCGCGATATGGCCCGCCACTTTGCGCACTTAACCGCTGCCATGGCCGCCGAATTAGCCCAACAGGCTGAGGTGGGACGATTGATCCTGACGCATATTTCCCGGCGTTACCATACCCGTGATGTTCTGGCAGAAGCGCAGGCCATCTTTTCAAACACAATCGTCGCCCATGATTTCGATACTTTCCAGGTGCGGCGCGGCGAGTGCCGGCAGATGGAGCATTTGTAGACTGCGCTACCGTGTGGTATCCAAAACAAAAGGCTGCTTCTGGATTGGAAGCAGCCTTTTTTGTGCGGTCCCGACGGGATTCGAACCCGCGATCTCGGCCTTGACAGGGCCGCATGTTAAACCAAGCTACACCACGGGACCTTTTTGTGCTCGAATGTTTCTGAGCGCCGCAAAGTTTACTATATCTGTAGCGTTGCGTCAAGCCTTGAGGGGGATTTTCCTCGTTTTTCGGTATCTATTCCGAAAACAGATGGCTGAAGCCTGGCGAAACTGGCAGATAGCCGACATTAATCCACAGATGGCACAGATTTTTAAATCGTTCTCGTATCTGATCTGAAAATAGATTTTCATGTCTGGTGGTGAAAATTATTTTTCAT
>DYKW01000225.1 GCA_020722405.1 Anaerolinea thermophila | reverse complement strand
GTGCCGCTATTGAAGTGCACCGCGCTCTGGGGCCTGGCCTTCTGGAGTCGGCGTAGGAAGCCTGTCTGACTTTTGAATTGGCCCAACGCGGCCTGAAGGTGGAACAACAGAAACCCCTGCCCGTGGTCTATCGGGAGGTCAAGCTGGATTGTGGCTGCCGCCTGGATCTTCTCGTTGAAGAAGCGGTCATTGTCGCGGTTAAGGCCGTTGATCGCCTGATGCCGATTCATCAGGCTCAGTTGCTTTCCTACCTGAAGCTTTCTGGTTGCAAGGTGGGCTTGCCGATCAACTTCAATGTCAGGGTCCTGAAGGATGGCACTCGCCGGGTGGTGAAGTACGGGCGACCGACCGGTCGCCCCTCCAGATTCTCTGCGTTCTCCGCGGACTCTGCGGTAAACAGATACTCACGTAGGATAGGCTTTCTAGCTTGTCCCCTGCGGGCGGAGGTTGCCCATCTGGTGCACCGCAGAGGCGCGGCGAACAATTCACAGATGGCGCAGATGACGCAGATTTACAAACCGCTTCTTGCATCATCGTCTTAGCGTTTTGCCACCAAGGCACGCAGGTACCAAGAAATAAACCGGTTCATGAGGAATTGGTGTAGCGCACCGCCAGGTGTAGGGCGGAATTAATTCCGCTCTACGGCGCGCTGCCGGATATAGGGGCGCATCACGGCTTCGTGACTTGGAGTCTTTGTGGTGAGATGTTACCGTTTGCGACCGTGCCGCGTCTCCGTCCAGGCCGGGTTGGCATATTTTTCGCGTTGTATGACCTTGGCACGCGCCTGCTCTGCGGGGGTCAGATCACCTACTTTCAGGGGGAAGCGTTCGCCAAACGCAACCATGAAGGCCTGGGCGGCCTGATCCCAGGAGATGTGGCCTCCCAGGACGCGTTCAACGGTGGTGGCGCGTTGCAACAACCGGTCGGCGGCGCGTTGCCGAGCGTTCGACGTGGCGAAGCGCAATACCTGGGTGATGCGTGTCAGGTCACCATGTAAGGGCAGCGAACCGTGTTGTAGCACCCCGCTTTGACGGCGCGCCTGGGCACTGCCGATCAATTTTTGGCCGTGCACCGTGATTTCGTAGTTGGAAGGCACTTCGAAACACACCGGCCCCTTGGGGTCGTTGCCGGGGGCTGCTTGTGGATCGGGCGAGGCTTCCGCGGGCAACCCCAGGATGCGGAGGGCATCGAGCAGGGCTTCTGAAATACGGCGATAACTTTCCAGCACGCCGCCCTGCAGCAAAGGGTGGTCGTATGGCCCGCAGATGGCATAGGTCAGTTCGTCTACGTGCAGGATGGCGCGCCCACCGGTCGGCCGGCGCACGATGTCCCAACCGTGTGCTTGCAGGGCGTCTGTATCCACGTCATCGAAAGGCTGCGCATAGCCAAGGGAAAGGCAAGCCGGAGCCCAGGCGTACAGACGCAGGGTAGGCGGCACTTCACCGCGCCCGGCGGCCTCCAGGATGGCTTCGTCGATGGCCATGTTCCAGGCGCCGCGGGCCGCGGGGGAGAGAATTACTCGCCAGGGGGTGTGAAAAGCGGAGGTAGGCATCGGTCAATCGGAGAAAGAGAATTTTTGGGCAACCCCAAAATCTTAACGCAAAGCTGCTAAAATCTTAACGCAAAGTCGCGAAGGCGCAAAGGTTTTGGAGGAGCAAGGTGTTGACAGCCGTCAGATGACAGCATTCAGCGACTACCCGACTGTCAGTTGCGCATAGCCAAAAAGTGCTTCCCTGTCAACAATTGCCACGCGACAGCCCACTC
>DYKW01000040.1 GCA_020722405.1 Anaerolinea thermophila | reverse complement strand
TGCGAAATGCGAAATGCTATCCGCTGCCAGGCCTGCTTCATTCCTCCGTGTTAAAGCCAAACGCCTTCAGGATGTTTTCGTCATTGCGCCAATTTTTGCGCACCTTGACGCGCAATTCCAGAAAGACCTTGCGGCCGCTCATGGCTTCAATTTCCTGGCGCGCCTGTGCACCGATTTTCTTCAGCATCGCGCCGCCTTTGCCGATCACAATGCCTTTTTGCGATTCGCGTTCCACAAACAACGTGGCGCGGATATACGCGCCGGTTTCATTGCGCTCGGTAAATTCGTCAATGCGCACAGCAATGCCATGCGGCACTTCATGCGACAGGTTGTACAGCGCGGCCTCGCGAATCAGATCGGCAACAATCTCGCGCTCATACAAATCGGTCAATTGCTCGGCATCGTAGTACGGTGGGTGGCTGGGCAGGCGTTCAATGATGGCCGTCAACAGACCATCCAGGTTTACATTTTGACTTGCCGAAACGGCAATCGCTTCCACCGAAGGCAGTAAGGCCTGATACAATGATGGGTGCGTCTGCTGCTGGTTGCCTGGCAATAAATCGGTTTTGTTATACACCATCAAAACCGGCCGCTCAGGTTTCGATGCCAACACCTCTCGAATCGCGGCAGCCAGCATTTCGTCCTCCTCGTTCGGCGGGCGGCTAATATCCACCACAAAGAGAATCACATCACTCTCTTTGAGGGCCGAGAGGGCTTCCTCGTTCATGTATTCGCCCAGTTTGTGCAACGGTTTGTGCAACCCGGGCGTATCGTCGAAAATCACCTGCGCCTGGTCAAGCGTCAGGATGCCGAGTTGACGCCGCCGGGTAGTCTGCGGTTTTGGAGAAACCGCCGCGACTTTTTGCCCCAACAGCGCATTGAGCAAGGTGGACTTGCCCACATTCGGGCGGCCTAACACGGCCACAAAGCCGGCTTTATAATCAAGGGAAGTTGCGGTATCATTATTTGTCATATCGGTTATTGTACCTCAGTAGGGGCGTGTTCATAGGCTGCCCCTACCCCAAACCCATGTGTACCAAAGAGAAACCTCATGCCTGAAGAAGCATACATCATTTCTGCCGTGCGCACGCCTGTCGGCGTGGGGAAGCCGGGCAAAGGCGCGCTTTCCGGCATTCCACCGGTCAACCTGACTGTCCATGTACTACGCGCCGCCATTCAACGGGCGGGCATCGCCCCTGAAAAAGTGGAAGATGTGGTCTGGGGCTGTGTCTCTCCGGTGGGAGAACAAGGCGGCAACCTGGGGCGGCTGGCAGTGCTCAAAGCGGAGTTTCCTCCACAAGTACCGGCCGTCACCCTGAACCGCATGTGCGGCTCCAGCCAACAGGCCGTCCATTTTGCGTCCCAGGCGATTCTGGCCGGAGATATGGACATCGTCATCGCGGGCGGCACCGAAGTCATGTCCCGCGTGCCGATTGGCAGCGACTGGCCCAAAGAATGGCCTGATCTGCCCTACAAACTGGTGCCCCAGGGGGTAAGCGCCGAGTTGATGGCTGAAAAGTGGCATCTCTCGCGTGAAGAGATGGATGCTTTCGCCTACCAAAGTCATCTGCGCGCCATGAACGCCATCCGGCAAGGGTTTTTCGCATCCCAAGTAGCGCCGGTGCCGCTGCCTGATGGCCGAGTCTTCGACACCGATGAGGGGGTGCGTATGCCGCCGAACCTGGAAAAAATGGCCGCACTCAAGCCGGTTTTCAAAGAAAATGGGGTCGTCACCGCCGGAAACAGTAGCCAAATCAGCGATGGCGCGGCCGCATTGGTACTGGCCTCCCCCAAAGCAGTGGGCATGTACAACTTGGTGCCGCGCGCTCGCGTGGTCGCGCGTGTGGTCGTTGGCTCCGATCCGGTGCTCATGCTGGATGCTCCTATCCCGGCAACGCGCAAGGTACTCCAAAAAGCCGGGGTGACCCTGGAGGAGATAGATGTCATCGAAATCAACGAGGCCTTTGCCAGCGTGGTTCTGGCTTGGGCACACGAATTTCAACCCGACATGAACAAGGTCAACCCCAACGGCGGTGCCATTGCCCACGGTCACCCGCTAGGTGCCACCGGGGCCGTGCTGATGACCAAATTGCTGTACGAATTGGAACGCATGGGCGGAAAATACGGCCTGCAGACCATGTGTATCGGGCACGGCATGGCTACCGCGACCATCATCGAGCGCTTGTAGGGCGCTATCGGGCTACATGTCTCGCGTTCTGCTTTCACTTGGTACCAACCTGGGTGACCGTGTTGCCAATCTCCATGCGGCCATCCAGGCCTTACCCCCCTGGGTACAGGTGCTGGCGCGCGCCCCCATTTATGAAACCGCACCCTGGGGGTACAGTGATCAACCGCCCTATTTAAACACCGCGCTGGTCGGGCTGACCCATCTCCCACCTTTACAACTGCTACAGCACCTCAAGCGCATCGAAATGCGCCTGGGGCGTCAGGCGACTTTCCGCTATGGGCCACGCCTGATTGATCTGGACATCGTGTTTTACGATGATCTGTATCTGGACACCCCTTCTTTATATCTTCCCCACCCTCGCATGCACCAACGGGCTTTCGTGCTCGTGCCCGCCTGTGACGTGGCACCGCACTGGCAACACCCGTTACTACACAAAACAGTACAAGACCTATCCGCTGAAATGCCATCTCAGGATGTGCAGATGTTCACGACATAATTCCAGCAGCATAAACTCAATCGTTGTTCCATCCTTTTCTTTACGCTATAAGGAGCATTCTAAATGAGGAAAAAGTATAGTTTCCAAGTTGTTACCATTTTGTTCGTCAGCGTCATGCTGATAGCCGGTTTCTTTCAACCCGGCGCCGCCCGCATCAGCGCGGGTGATTCATCTTCTACGCTAACCCCTACCACCCGCTATGAAGTCAAGCACGATACATCGGCGCCATTACGGGTGCTGGCCGCCAACGCACCTGCGGCTGCACAACCTTCCGATAAGGCTACAGAAATCTTTGCGCGCCACATCCTCCCCAAGACACTTAACGGTGTGGATCAGCAAACCTTCCAGCCCGATCCAGCGTTGCAGCGCGCACCGGTAACCGGGCAATCCCCGGCCACCGAATTCAACTTCGAGGGCGTTAACAACATCAACGGCGTACTGCCGCCGGATACAAACGGTGACATCGGCCCCAACCACTACATGCAATGGGTCAATCTCTCCCTGGCCGTGTGGACAGTAGACCGCGACACCAACACCGCGACGCTGGCGTTTGGCCCGGTCAGCGGCAACAGCATCTGGAGCGGCTTTGGTGGGGCATGTGAAACCAGCAATGACGGCGACCCCATCGCCCTGTACGACCACCTGGCCGACCGTTGGATGATCGACCAGTTTGCTCTCCCCAATTTCCCCAGTGGGCCGTACTACCAGTGCATCGCAGTATCGGCCACCGGTGACCCTACAGGAGCCTGGCACCGCTATGCTTTCGTGGCCAGCAACACCAAGATGAACGATTACCCCCATTTCGGGGTGTGGCCAGATGGCTACTACATGACCATTAACCAGTTCACCAATGGTTCATCTTGGGGCGGCGCCGGTGTGTTCGTCTTTGAACGTGACAAAATGCTGGCCGGACAAACCGCCCGCATGGTGTATTTCGACTTGGAGAGTGTCAACAATGGTTTCGGTGGCATGCTCCCTTCTGACCTGGATGGAAACCCGCCTCCCGTCGGAACCCCCAACTACTTTGCCGAAGTAGATGATTCCTCCTGGCTGGGTGACCCCACCGACATGATGCGCATCTGGGAATTCCACGTGGACTGGGCAAATACCGGTAATTCCACCTTTGGCAATAGCGGGCAGCCAAACTACCTCATTCCGGTCGACAATTTCACCCCTATTGGTTTCGACATTCCTCAGCCGGGCACCGGTCAAACATTGGACAACCTGGGTGACCGCCTGATGCACCGCCTGCAATTCCGCAATTTTGGCACCTACTTTACGTTGGTCACAAACCACACGGTCAACGCCAGTTCGGTGGCCGGGGTGCGCTGGTACGAATTGCATAAACCCACCGGCGGCACATGGAGCATGTACCAACAGGGCACCTACGCCGGCGATAGCACAGATGGCGTACATCGCTGGATGGGCAGCGCCGCGCTGGATAGCGCCGGCAACCTGGCGATTGGCTACTCAGCCTCTAGTCCCAGTGTATACCCCTCCATACGCTACACCGGACGCCTGGTCAACGACTCCCTGGGCACACTGCCACAAGGGGAAGCGGAAATCATCGCCGGCAGCGGTTCGCAAACCTCCTCCTACGGGCGCTGGGGCGATTACAGCATGTTGGGCGTGGACCCAACCAACAACTGCACCTTCTGGTTCACAACGGAATACATTCAAAGCACCGGCTCAGCACCCTGGCAGACGCGCATTGGCTCCTTCACCTTCCCCTCCTGCCTGAGCGGCCTGACCGGCAACCTGGCCGGGCGAGTAACGGACAACGGCAGCGGTACACCTATTAACAGTGCCCAGGTTGACGCCGATGGGTATTCCGCACTCACCGATACCACCGGTCGTTACACTCTTGAGAGTCTATTGGTTGGTCCCTACACCGTCACCGTTTCGGCCTACGGCTACTACTCTCAAACCGTACAAAACGTGGATGTGCTTTACAACCACACCACCATCCAAGACTTTGCATTGAATCCCAGAGCGCCTATCAGCCTGACCGGTACGGTTAGCGATGGCTCCGGTCAGGGGTGGCCGCTATACGCTCGCATTGATGTCAGCGCCCCCGGTTATGCGGACACCTTCTTTACCGATCCAGATAGCGGCGCGTATAGCCTGACGCTACACAGCGGACTAACTTACACCCTGGATGTTCAGGCTATCGCCCCCGGTTACACTTCCCAAAGCATCCAGTTCTATAGCACTGCGCCCAATAACACGCGTGACTTCACCCTGTTGGCAGATAGCACCTGTAGTGCCCCCGGCTACACCGGCAGCGGCGCCTGCAGTCCGCAAAGCGGCGGCCTGTTGTTGGGGAATGTCTTCGCCGTAAACAACGGTGCGGCCATCAACGGTGCGACCGTAAGCAGTGCCGCACACAGCGCCACTTCACAGGCCACACCGGACGATGCGACGCTGGATAACGGCTTTTACATCCTATTCGTCCCCGGCAGTGGTGTGCAACCTGTCAATGCGACGGCTATCGGCTACCCAACCATCACCGATACAGTCACCATCACCACCGGCGGCATCGCCTGGCACGACTTCAACTTACCCAGCGGACAACTGGCCTACGCGCCTACCAGTTTCAACGCCACGCTTATCCCCACCCCTACCATGACAAGCACCCTGGTGCTCAGCAACACCGGCTCCTACACCATGACCTTCTCGCTGAACACCGTCAACGCACCGATAGCCCCATTGCCCAATGGGCCTTTTGCACCGGCCACGCGACATGCTTCACCCAAACACATGACAGATTACGATGCCCATGCCGTTTATCAGTTCGAGTCCCCACAAGTCCCCGCGCTGCCCGCGGGTCAGGTACTGGCCCAATGGGGAACGGGAACAAACCGCCTTTGGGGGCTGGGATTTAACCCTCAAAGCGGCCTCCTGTGGATAGGTGACGCGGCAGCCCCTGGGGTGATGGCCTACACCCAGGGTGGGCAACCCACCGGAACGTCGTTTGATGCTTCCTTCTTCGACGGGGTTTTCCCCGCCGGGATGACGTATGATCCCTTCGAGCAAACCTTCTGGCTCATCAACGTAGGCGGCGATAACTGTCTCCATGCCTTCCATCCAACAGATGGTTTTACCGGCCGGGTGATCTGCCCACAAACGGATAACGCCCTGCACGGTGTAACCTTCGATCCGCTTTCGGGCACTTTCTATGCCGGGTCATGGAACGATTCGATCGTATACCAATTTACGAGCGATGGGCACATTCTGCGCTCGGTTTCCACCGGCTTGAACATCGCCGATATGGCCTTCAATCCCGCGACCGGCCACCTGTTCATCAGTAACAACACCGCCAGCGGCTTCGATGTATACGTCCTCGACGTCAACGCCGATCTTGCCATCTTGGGCGGCTTCGATATCGCCGGGTTGGGCGATTGGGCACAGGCCGGCATTGCGCTGGATTGCACCGGCAACCTGTGGCTGGCTGACCAGAGCACAAACACCGTGCGCGAAGTGGTCTCCGGCGAAGCGGGCGTGTGCGCCTGGCAAACCATCCCCTGGTTGACGGCTTCGCCTACCGGCGGCAGTTTGCCACCGGGGGGGACACAGTCTATCGAACTGCAATTCGATGCCACCGGTATTCCCGCCGGGACGCACCAGGCGCATCTCAAAGTGGATACCAACGCGGCCGGCAACAGCGCCAGCATTCCGGTTACCTTACAAGTTACCCCCTCCTATGGCGTGACGGCCACCGTGTCAACCTCGGCACAGCAAGGTGACCCGGGCGATGTCGTGCAATATACCGTAACCGTCACCAACACCGGCAATACCCCCGATATATACAACATCACGGTCAGCGATAATGCCTGGGAAACCAGTACACCATCTGTCATCGGCTACCTGAATAGCGGGCAATCGGGCACTTTTACAGCGTATGTGAGTATCCCGGTCAATGCAAGTGGCAGTGACCAGACACAAATCAGTATCACATCGCGTCAAGATACAACACAGCACACCACGCTTACCATTACGACCTCGACCACCGGGTATACCATCTACTTACCGTTGCTCATGCGCTAAGCCTGGGCTTCCAGGGACAACCAACCAAAAGTCCGGTGTCGAAAGCACCGGACTTTTTTCGATAATGCACAACTCAAAAATAACTTTAGAATGACAAAACCAGGCACAAATTGTGCTACAATTTGTAATTGCTTACATGATGATGATGATGATGGATTTTTGCTCCGCAACATAAAACTACCAAATTTATCCTCAAATAAGACGGATGTCGCCGACTTTCTCCAATCCACAATATCTGTAAGCGCATATCCAAGGCCAGGTAGCCAAACAATTGCCGTACTGCTAGGTTATCGTCTCTCTCACTTCACTTGCCCTATGCCACAAGACCAAGAACGAGTATTGAGTACCTTGCGCAAGTCTCACCTCTTTGTGGGGCTTAGCGACCAAGATTTGGAATATATCGCCACGCGCTTTCGGTTCATACACTACAAAAAAGATGAACTGATTTGCCGAGAGGGTGAGGATGCTGACCGTTTTTATGTGGTATATCGCGGTGCAATACGCGTCTGGCGCACCGAAAAAGAGGCAGAGAGAACGCTGGCAAGGCTCGTTTTCGGCGACTATTTTGGCGAGGAGGGCTTGTTAAATTTCGCGCACCGTCGCACAGCCAACGTTTCGACAGATGAAAATCCAACGGTGTTGGCCTACCTGGATGAAAAGGCGTTCCAATCCATCATTAAAGTGTACCCTCAGGTACACAAAAACTTAAAGATGATTGCGGATAGCCGCAAGATGGCACGCGCCGCCCGATTCGATTGGATCGGAGAAAATGAAAGCATTTATCTGGTAACCCGCAAACATTCAGACTTCTTATGGATGAGTCTGACTCCCGTTTTTCTGTTGATGGTAGTTGCACTTTTGATTGCCTGGGGAGGAAGAGTCACGTCCTTTGAATCGGTCTTCTGGCTGGGCATTGCACTTCTCGTTGGCGGGATACTATGGGGCATCTGGCGGTACGTGGATTGGGGCAACGATTACTATATCATCACCAATCAACGTGTCATCTGGCTGGAAAAAATCGTTGGGTTATACGAAAATCGCCAGGAGGCCCCTCTTCATGCGGTACGTGCGATAAAGATCAGCACATCACAAATTAGCCGATTGCTAGGCTATGGTGACATCATCGTAAGTTTCTTTACCAGTGATATCCGGTTGCGGCAGGTTCCCGAACCGGAGCGTGTGGCAGCGTTGATAAATGAGCACTGGCAGCGCGCCCAGGAACAGCAAAAAATGGCACAAGAACTCAGCATGCACCGCATGGTACGTCAAGAATTGAAAATGGATCCTGAGCAGGTACACGCCCCTAAACCGCTGGCTTGGCCTCCCAAGCCATTGCCCCCACCCTCAGTTGGCAATACCATTTGGGATCATATCAACATTTTCAAGATGCGCTTCGAAGCCAAAGACCGTATCACCTACCGGAAACATTGGCTGGTTTTATTGCGCAAGACGTTGATCCCAAGTTCACTGATCTTATTCTTGTTCACGATTACAATTGTCGGCTGGCTCAACCTAATTGCCGGCATAAGCACTCTCATCGGTCTGCTCGGCTGGTGGGGGTATCTATACATAGACTGGCGCAACGATATCTATCAGGTAACTTCCGAAAAATTGTATGATATCGAACGCCGTCCATTCGGTTCTGAACAACGCAAAGAAGCCCCACTAGGTAATGTGCTTTCTATCAAAGTAGACCGGCATGGGTTGATACGTATTTTGTTCAACTTTGGGAACGTCGTGATCGACGTCAGCGGTAGCATCTTCAGCTTCAGAGATATCTTCAACCCAGCACAGGCACAACAGGACATTTTCTGGCGTATGGATGCACTCAAGCGCAAACAACAGGCCGAGCAAGAAAAACAGGACTTCAATCGCATGGCTCGTTGGCTACGCGTTTATCATGAGGAAACCAACCTACCTTCTCAAAACAATTCACCTGACTGAAAAATACCGGTATTCATAAAAAACAAAAGGATAGAAAAAACAATGGCAATTCGAAACATTATCACTGTACCCCACCCTACCCTGCGGCGTAAGGCACGTCCTGTAACTCATTTTGATAACGAACTACAAACCCTGATTGACGATATGGTTGATACCATGCGCGTTGCACCAGGTGTAGGATTAGCTGCCCCGCAAGTAGATGTTTCATTACGCGTTATCGTAGTCGAATACGGCGATGACGAAGATGAAAACGTACCACCACGTCTATACATGATGGTAAACCCGGAAATCACGCGTTTTTCTCGCGAGACCGAAATCGGTACTGAGGGCTGCTTATCCATTCCCGGTCTGTTGGGCGATGTAGAGCGTTCCACCAGCATCACCGTTAAAGGCCAAAACCGCCACGGTCAACCGGTCAAGTTGAAACTTCGTGGCTGGGTAGCCCGTATCTTCCAACACGAAATTGATCACCTGAACGGCGTATTGTTCACCGACAAAGCCCTGGAAGTCTTCAAACCCACCGAAATCGCCGAACAATCTACCGCTGCGGATTAGGTACTTCAATCAGGTGCATCCCGTCGCGGGGATGTGCGCATAGTTTCGCGCGCATCCCCTCAGCGCGCGATCTCACCATTATGCAATTAAACCACCTTTCATTAACGAATTACCGCTTTTTCTCCCGCCTGGATGTTGCTATTTCCCCCGGCGTCACGTTACTGGTTGGAGACAATGCCCAAGGGAAAACTAGTCTATTAGAGGCTATCTACTTTCTAGCAACATTCAGCGCCTTCTCAGCCGGCCATGTTCGACAAGTGGTGAACTTCCTTGCGGCTCGTGAACCATTAGCGGTTACGCGTATTGTGGCGGACTATACTCGCGCCGGACGCCGCCATCACCTAGAAATTCGGTTGATTCAAGAGCAAGGCGCTTTTTCAACCGACCCTCCATCCCTGCGACGGGAGGCATTGTTAGATGGGGTGCCATATAAAATCAATGCCTTGCTAGGGCGTTTCAACGCGGTGCTTTTTTTACCACAAATGCTACAAATCATCGAAGGTGCGCCAGAACTACGTCGTCGCTACCTGGACATGACACTTTCACAAATTGTGTCTTCTTACCCTGAGGCGCTAAGACAATATCAAAAGGCGCTTGATCAACGTAACGCGTTGCTGAAAACGCTTCAGGAAGGCCGTAGCGATAGTGATCAATTGGCTTATTGGGATGAGCAAATCAGTGAATGGGGGGCGAAAATCATTCATGCACGCATTCAAGCCATCCATGAATTGGGTGCGCTGGCGGCAAATGCACACCGAGAATTGAGCCGCGGAGCAGAAATTTTGCGCCTGGTTTACCAACCATCCATGGAACCAATTCCCCAAGCAACGGCACAATATGCGCTGCCGTTGGATGCCCCCATAGAGCGGACGCACTTGACGATGAATGAAATTCGCGCCCGTTTTATTGTCCAACTCGAGGCCCAACGGCGTCAGGATATCCAACGCGGCGTTACTACCATTGGCCCGCACCGCGATGATTTAGATTTTCTGGCCAATGGGGTTTCGCTCAGGCATTACGGTTCACGCGGTCAGGTGCGCACGGCAATGATGGCGCTAAAATTGGCCGAAGTTACCTGGATGCACTCGAAAAGTGGCGAGTGGCCGGTACTCCTGTTGGATGAAATGCTGGCCGAACTAGACCCTACCCGCCGGGAAGACCTGCTGCAACGTTTAGCACACAGCGAACAGATGTTTGCCACGACCACAGACCTCAGTCTGTTTACACCTGCGTTCGTAAATCGCGCCCGCATTTGGCATATTCAGGCCGGGCAATTGGAGATTGCATCATGAGCGCGCATCTGGCATAAATTAACCTTTCTGATGGTGCGCCCAAGCGGCTGGTACAAATTGCTACGATTCCCCCTTAGGGCTACGCGGTGATCGACAGGTCCACCCGGAAGTCCACGGTGGGCCAGAACGTGCAGTATGCCTGTATAGCCTGGAACGCATCCTGACCTTACAGGCGGAGGGACACCCCGTCTTCCCCGGCGCCCTGGGGGAAAACCTCACCCTGTGGGGTCTGGCCTGGGATCAGGTAATCCCAGGGGTGCGGCTTCACATTGGGGATCAGGTCACCCTGGAAGTCACGCGTTATACCTCCCCCTGTAGGACGATTCGAGATTATCTTCAAGACGGGGATATCTCACGAATTCGGCAAAGAAGTCTCAACGGCTGGTCACGCGTGTATGGGCGCGTCCTCACGGGTGGGGAAATTCACATTGGAATGCCGGTCAGACTAGGTTAACATTCAAAGCGGGCGTTTCTTGGGGATACCCACCCGTCGGGGGTATTGTGAAGGCGTGGCTGCAACTTTATCGACAACCACCAAGTAGCGATCTTCGGCCACCCCGGGTAGGGCAACGGGGTGCAACTGGCGCAAATTGCCTCCCAACACGTGAATGGCGTTTTCGGCGGCATGCACTTCCGCCGGTGCCGATTCTCCCTTCATGGCAATCATGTGCCCCCCTACCCGTACTAGAGGCAGCAAATACTCCGTCAATATTGGCATCAAAGCCACCGCCCGCGCAACCACTACATCGTACCTTTCACGATATGCCGGATCTTGCCCCACCTCTTCCGCCCGACTTACTACAATTTGTACGTTTTGCAAGCCAAGCGTATCTACAATGTGGGCACAAAAATCAGCCTTTTTGCGAATTGATTCGACGAGCATGACCCGTAAATGAGGATAAATGATTTTCAATGGCAAGCCGGGAAAACCTGCACCGGTACCGATATCCGCCAAATATTGGGAACGTGTACCGCGTAATGCCAACACACAACTAAAGGAATCCAGGAAGTGCTTGGTGCGCACTTCCTCAGGAGCAGAAATTGCTGTCAGATTATGCGTTTCATTCCAGGCCAGCAATTCGCGTTCGTAAATCTCAAGCGCTCGCTGCTGATCAACTGTCAGGCGTATGCCAAAGAGTTGCCATGCTTGTTGCGTTAGTGTTTCCATGCAGTGATTATACCTGCTCAGGGAGAATTAGGAAGTCTGTAGGGGTCTTCTGCTAGTGAAGACGATGACTTGGGAGTCATAGCATACAATTTTGCAAACTGCAATACAATTTTGCAAACTGCAATACATTTCTGTCTTTTTTGGGTATACTTTAACAG
>DYKW01000224.1 GCA_020722405.1 Anaerolinea thermophila | reverse complement strand
TTGCAGGGAATAAAGTTGAGCTCGCAAATAAGCGTTTTCCATCTCATACGTTTTGAGATGATTAATTTGGTCTTTGGAGTGTTGGCGGTATTCTAAAGATGCCGCGTCCCACAGCATGGCTTTCCAGCCAGCTTCTAACATGCGCGCAAAAACGGAGTGGTCTTCCGGCAGGGTATCGCTGCGATAGCCTCCGGCTTGTTCGTAAGCGGCGCGGCGATACATGGAAGAGCCGTGAATGTAATTCCCATCCCGGATATTGTGTTTCGGGTAGGCTGGAAAACGGTGAATAAAAATTCCAGGCGCGGCCGAATACGCTTCGGCACCTATCCGGGCGGCCTCCACCGCTGCTCGATCGCCAAAAAGCGCAAAATGGGTGTAAACGATACCTGTTTCAGGATTTGCATCTAGTATGGCTTTGCACTGCTCGACATAATCGCTGCGAAAACGGTTATCTGCGCCTAAAAAGACGATGTAATCGCCACTGGTCATTGCTGCCGCTTTACGGAAGTTTTCCACTACTCCCAGATTTTTTTCATTAACTTCCACTCGGATGCGCGGTTCGTAGCGGCGGGCAACTTCCACAGAGTTATCCGATGAAGCGTCATCTATGAAAAGGATTTCATCGGGTGGGTAGGTTTGCAGCAGGGCAGATTCGATGGCTTCGGCGGCGAGATGCCCATAGTTGTAGCAGGGAATTATCAGCGAGACGGTGCTTTTTGAGAGGCGGGTCTCCTCGTAAACGGTCAGACGGTTGAGGTCGTAGCGGTCGGCATCGTTGCCATCATCGCAAGCCAGCGCACCGGTGAAACGGGATTCGACCTCGGCGCGGTATATTGCATCCCGTTCCCCATGTGGGTAAGCGTACCATTTGAACCCTTCCGGGCAGAGTTGGCGTAACTCATCTGGCACGGAAAGTTCTTTTTCGTAAACGCTCATGTCAGTCGTGCCTGCCAATCGGGCATGGGACCAGGAGTGCCATTGCAAACGACCGCCCGCCTGAACCATTTTTTGCAGCGTCTCAATATCGGCAAATTCGGCATAGGGTTCGCCCGTATCGAAGGAGTTATCTTTGCCGATGGTTTGACCGATGACAAATAACTCAAATGGGTAGCCAAAACGCTGCAAGATAGGAACGGCGTACTTCCAGATTTCTTTGTACACGCCATCGAAGGTGATAACGGCCTGATTGGGGTCAGCGGGGTCATAGTCGTCGAGGTAGACAACTTTTTTGGACCGCAAATCAGCCATCTGACGGTAGAAACTATCGGGCGTGACCCACCAGATGGTTTTGTTTTCGGGGTGAATTTTGTGGTAAGTCAAAATCATTTTGTGTAAACCTCCAGCACTTGCGAATAATCACGATAAGCAAAGTACTCGCGGCTGATGGTGAGGTAGGGGAAGCGCGCCTGATACCACTCGTAAATGTGCGAGCAGAGCAGGATGCCGCCCGGTTTCAAAACGCGGTCTATCAGTGTGTAAACCAGGCGCAGGCTTTTGCCAATGTATTGGGGATATAAAACACCGGTAATGATAACCAGGTCCATCGGCGGCAGGTTCAAATCGGGCAGGTCGAAGATGGAGCCTTGCCTGTATTCGACCTGCGGGGCGGCATGTTCCCTGGCCCAGGCGACCGCTTTTTCGCTGAATTCCAGGCCAATCACTTGTTTGGCGGGCAAGTCGTTGGTGATGAAGCCGTTGCCGCAGCCGATGTCAAGCGCATTTTGATAATCCTGGCGCGGCAGAGCCGCCAATATCCGCGCTTTGCGGTTGATGTCGTG
>DYKW01000223.1 GCA_020722405.1 Anaerolinea thermophila | reverse complement strand
TCCCCCCGATAGAAGCCCTCCACCGAGAACCCCATGCCCACCTTTGCGCCCAAGATGAGCTCCATGGTTCCCAAGTCGTACTCCACGCCGAGGGACGGGTTGAACTTGTAGGTACCGGTCAGGATCTTTGACTCGGGGATATCCCCGTTACCCGCGGAACAGATCCCGGTGAGCTTGGCCTGGGCATAAAGCCGCCACCAGTCGATGCCGTATTCGGCAACATACCGGATCTCGTCCGCCGGATCCCCCGTGCGCCAGCGGTATCCCGCCTCGAGGTTCACGTACCCGTACGGCCACAGGGACCGGCCCGCAAGGAGCCTCAGTTCGTAGTCCGTCTGATTGTAGCCCGGCATGATCTCCTCGTCCGAATCGTAAAGGACCTCGCTCTTGACGAGAAATTGAGCGGAGAGGGCAGTGGCGCCCGTGAGGAAGCCGTATCTCGCGCCAAGTTCCAGGTCCCCGAGGGTGTCGTGATCCGAGTACACAAGGGTCTTGTCGTCCCGTCGGCGATTCTTTTCCCAGTGCATGTTCTTGTAGGGTAGGGAGGCGATGAGTGTGATCCGGTCCGTTGCCCCATACTCCCCGTACCACGTGACCTCGTGGGAACTGAAGCGGTATTCGTCCTTGGTCCAGTCCTCTCCGCCGTGGGATCCGAAATTCTCGTCCGTATTGTAATAATAATAGCTCAGTTTCTGGTAAAGCTCCCCCTGCTTCAGGGTCCAGGCCCCGGCGTGACAGACAGCGGGTGTCAAGGCCGCCGCCGCAAAGACTCCCATTGTTTTCTCTATCATGTCCTTCATGTCCAACCCTCCTTGATGGTTTTGACCCTTTATGGAGATACCCCGCTTGGCCGTCTCCGCTTCTCCCATTCCTCGGTCCCGCCCTCGAAATTCTTCACGTCTTCAAGGCCGGAAAGCATGCTTACAGCCCATGCGTAACCGGAACGAATGCCGCCTGTGCAGTAGAAGACGATGATCTTTCCTGTGGGGATGCAGTTCTCAGCGAAAATCCCTTCCAACGTGTTGCTCGATATGGGGCGCCGATCCTTACCCTCAAAAAACCTTTCCCATTCGATACTCACGGCCCCTGGAAGTTGCCCGACGAGCCTCTCCATGGGAGAGCGGACGTCAACGAGTACATAGCGCCCGGGGTCCTGCTCGATTTCATCAGCGCTGACCGCAACCGATGGATCCAGAGAAACCTTATAAGAATCAGCCTGTCTCCGTCTTCCGCCCACAGTTCCCGCCTCAACGGGATATCCGCCTTCCTCCCATGCATGGATCCCCCCATCTAGGAGCCGGACCGGGCCCTTGTGTCCCATCCACGCGAGCACCCAGACCGCCCAGCCCTCCCCGCCCCAACTCGTGTCGGCATCTCCATAGATCACGATCGGGGTCGTCTCTCGAATGCCCATTTCACCCAAGGCCTGGGCAAGGCGTCCGGGCGGCCATGTCCGGTACTTGACGCCTTCGGCATCCGTTTCCGTGTAGGTCTCCCAGGAGAAAGAAATGGATCCAGGGATGCGACCCTGCTCCCACTCCTTGACAGGACGGGCGTCCATGACGGCCCATACGGATACCCCGGCCGCCAGTTCCTTGGCGGAAATGAGCGCGAAATCAAGACCTCTCGCCGATTCCACCCGAGGCATGACCATGAAAAACTGCACGAAGAAGGCAATAAAGACCGATCGGAATCTCATCTGAGAAAGGACCTTGCGGCGATCCATCTTCCTGAATCCGTGAGATATGAACTTAACTTGGCAATTTTTCACAATAAGCCG
>DYKW01000039.1 GCA_020722405.1 Anaerolinea thermophila | reverse complement strand
TCGCCATGAAAAATGATTTTCACCACCAGACATGAAAATCTATTTTCAGATCAGTTACGGTTTTTCGCTCTCACGTATGGGTTGCGTACCACCAATCGGCCAGTGCCTGGAAAGGAATCGCCGGATGGGAAGCCCCTTTTCCGGTGTTCCAGGTGATAATCAGGGAGCGGCGGGCGCGCGTGATACCAACGTATAGCAAACGCAAGCGTTCACGCACATAATCCAGGCGCGCGGCCTTGGTCGCCCGCCCAGGGTCGTACCAGTCTTCGTCCACCGATAAAGCCACGCGCAGTTGCTCCAACGCTTCGGCCGACAAGTTGAGGCTCCCCTGCACGTACCAGGGTTCGGAAATGTAGGTATCCTCCGGTTGTGCAGAGGGGAAATCGTAATTGTTGACCGACATCAGGTACACGCGGTCCCACTCCAACCCCTTGGCCTTGTGGATAGTGGCAACGACTACCTTACCCTTGTGCACTTCGGGATCGAAGCCGGTGTCTCCCTGGCTAAAGCCGATAAAACGGCGCTCATTTTGGGCAATCAACGAGAGTTCAGCGGTCAATTCGCGCAAACCCAAGGTGGGGTTGAGATTACGCGCCTGGCGTAGCAAACCGGCCAGTTTGTGCGTCAGCGCGAGTTTGGCGGGCTCATCGAACAAATCCTGTCCAATGGTAAGCAGCAACTGGTCAACAGGCAGGTGAACGGCTTGCTGCCAGCGGCGCATCACTTGTCGAAAGGATTCCAGGGCAGCGCGAACTTCGGGATCGTCATTGGGCAATGTGTCGAGGTAATCTTCGTCGGGGGTGGGCCACACGAAAGTTTCCGGGCGAGGGCAACGCTGCAAAAAAGCGGCTTGCTCACGCACCCCTTGCCAGGCGGCTTTATCCTCGCGTTCACGTCGCCACCACACTTCGTAGGCTTTTGCCAGACCTTTGGACGAGGTAGGCGAAGCCAGGACATCCAAGATGAGTTTCAACGCCCCGGCGGTAGCACGGGTGATGCTGGTGCTTTTGAGCAGATCGTCCACGAAGGGAATGTCACGCCGGGCGAGTATTTTGGTCAGATCTACGGCATAGTTATTGCTGGAAACCAGCGCGGCCACCGTCCAATCGGGATGCTCCTGCAAGCAGCGCTCCAGGGAATCGGCCACCGCCTTGCGTTCCTCGTCGGGGGTGTATTTGCGCAGCACCAGGCGGATTTCCTGCGGGTTATCCGGCGGATTGGGGTCCGGGTCATCTGGGGACGTGGAACGGATAAACGGCTCGCTCAGTGCGCCGCGCACTGCCGAAACGGGGTGAAAACGTTGTGTCCATTCGATGAGATAGTTAGCAAGGTCAATGATGGAGGGCATCGAGCGTCCTGACTCGGGCAAATCTCGTTGGATGACGAACGGCTCGCGTAAGAAGGCGCGCAGATATTCGGGAGAAGCGGTGGTAAAGGTTTCGTAGATGGCCTGATTGGGGTCGCCCACCCGCACCCAGTTGCCGTTTTCCCCGTTCAACAAGCGTAAAATCTGCTCCTGCAAGCGGCTGCTATCCTGGGCTTCATCTTCCAGGATGTACGGCCAACGGGCGCGCAAGCGTTCCAGGTAATCCGGGTCACTTTGCAGGGCGCGCAACGCCAGGCGGATGAGGTCATCGAAATCCACTGCGCCGCGGTAAGCCAGCGCCCGCTGGTAGTCTTCGTACATATCACAGCCCATTTCGGCCAGGGGTAGGGGGACGGGCAGTTCATCCAGACGGGAACGCAACTCTTCGGGCGTCAACTGGTGGTCCTTGGCCGTGCGGATGAAGGCCAGCGCGATGTCGTCGGTCAACTTGGGAAATTGGACCTCAGCGACCCTGCGAGGGTTGGAAACTTCGGGGTTCAGGTGCGTCTCCTCGAATTCCGGGTGGGTGCGCAACCACAGGCGGGCAATCTCCCGCCGGATCTCGTTGGTGGCGCGTTCATCCAAAATATCGAAATCATCCGACAGACCTACCAGGCCGGGACGTTCGCGTACGATGTCGTGCGCCAGCCCATGCAAGGTGCGGACGCGATAACCCATACGCGGCATGAGGCCGCGCTGACCGATGAAATCATTAATGCGCGCCGAAAAATTCTCCACCGCGGCGTTGACCAGGGTCACGATCAGCACTTCTTGCTCTTGGCCAATATACCCTTCTGAAATTAGGTTGGCGGCCAATAGCGAGAGCGTCCAGGTTTTGCCGCTGCCGGGAACGGCGGCAATGCCCATCTTCCCGGCGGTGTAGGTCAAGATTTCTCGTTGGGCGGGGCGAGGACGAATCATTTGTTCTTAGCAATGACTTGACGATAGAAGTCGGCTAGGCGCTGCATCCAGGCGTCGACGCCATAATGAAGACGGGCATGTTCACGGGCGGCCTGTCCCAAACGGCGGCGTAGGGAGACATCGTCAAACAGAGTGCGCAGCCCCTCTGCCAGTTTTTCCGGTGCATGCGGTGGCACCAGCAAGCCCGTGCCGGGGGGCAAGATGGACGGGGTATCACCCACACCGGTCGCCACAACCGGTAGCCCGGCCATCATCGCTTCCAGCACGGCCAGGGGCAACCCTTCCCAATGTGAGGCGTTGACGAACACATCTGCCGCGGCCAGCAAAAGGGGCACATCGTCGCGCTGCCCTAGCAACTTGACTCGCTCTTGAAGTCCCAGGTGAGTGATTTCAGTGTGCAGGTCATCCCACAAGACGCCATTGCCCACAATCCATAGGTAAGCGTCAGGAAATTGGGGGGCAATCTGTGAAAAAGCGGTCAGCAGATCAGGATACCCTTTGGGGGCAGCCAGGCGACCAACGGCAATGGCCACCAATGCCCCCGGGGGGCAGCCCAGGCGGGCGCGCAGTACGGTGGTTTGTGCGGCCTCAGGATGCGGCATCTCCGGTACGGCGTTGGGAATTACCGTAATTTGGCGTTTGCCGAGACGCCCGGCATGGGCCTGTGCCACTTGTTCGCCAACAGCCACCACTGCCTGGGTGCCATAACGCAAAGCCCAGGTCTCCAACAGGCGGCGCACCGGGTTGTGAAAGCGCGGGTCTTCTCCTACCGAGTGCAGCGTGGCAATAACCGGTGTGCCGGTCAACCGTCCGGCAATGGGTGCCAAAATGTTGGCATAAGTCAGGTGCGCCTGGACGACATCGTAGCGGTTCTGGCGCAGATGGGTTACCAGACGGCGCAAGCGCGACAAGTCTAGCAGGGTATTGGCCGGCATGTAGCGCACGTCACGGCCGGCGGCAGCCAGTGCCGCACTGATGGGCGAGCCTAAATCGGTACGCAGGACGACGACGGTGCAATCCATGTCGAAACGCTCTGCCTGAAGGGCAAAGGTCTCTACTAGTTTTTGTGCACCGCCAACACATAGCAGGTCAATGATTTGTAAGACACGCATGATATTTTGAATACAGGAGCGAGTTGGGGGTTTACATCTCCCGGTGAAAAGGTTGTTGGGACTCAGACAAGTAGGTGATACGGGTCAGTGTTGGATAGCACCACGCAGGATGCCAAAAGCGGTTAAGAGCACGTCATGCTGGAAAACCCACAGAATGCCCAGGTAGGCTACGCCACCCGCCAGGGTACTCAGAGAAAGTTGCAGTATCGGTATCAGTGTGGCACTCAAAAACAAGACGCCTTGAACGACCAATACCATGAAAAGACCGGCGAGCAGTGCAGGTGCGAGTGCCTCAAGGATTTTGCGGAAGGGTGTTTTCAACAGACGGCTGGCAAGTGCCAGTTCCAAAACACCGGTCAGGAAGGCCACCGCGGCGTGCGTCCAACCCACCGCGGCGATAGTTTGGATGCTGGTGACTGCCCACCACAAACCAGGTAGCAGAACAGCCAACCGCCCCAGCGAAATGTAGGTTAAAATCTGTGGGCGTCCTTGTGCCTTGTAGACATCCCCCACATTATGCGCTAGAGAGAGCATGAGCGCATAGATAGCAATGGCGCGCATGGGGGCAATGGCATCCATCCAACGCTCGGTAAAAAACGTCAACACCACCGGGCGGGCGACCAGCGCCATCCCCAAGCCCAAGGGCACGGTGATCAATGAGACATAACGGGCTGTATTGAGAAATCCCTGGCGTAGGGCATCCAGGTCAGTGCGCAGCGTGGTGTAAACGGGGAAAATCACGCGTCCGATAATGTAGCAGAACTGCATCACCAGCAGGTCGGGGAGGCGGAAAGCCAGCGTATACACCCCCAGGGCAGCGGCGCCCATGTAACGACCGACCAACAAATAATCGGCATTGGCAATCAACGCGCCCAGGGCATTGACGACCATGATGTTGACGCCAAAAGACAACAAGGCACGCGCCATGCGAGGGTTAAAGCGTAGTTGCGGACGCCACGGGTAAACCTGCCATAAGGTGAAAGCCCCGGCCATCTTTCCAAACACTTGCCCCCCAATCAGACTCCAGGCGCCCACATCCGTGAAGGCTAATCCAATGGAAATCAGTCCCTTGGTGAAAGCGGTTATGAAATCCGGCACGAACTTGCGTCCAAAGGAAAGATCTCGCCGCAGTAAGACATCGTGAGTATTGCCTACCGCCACAATGGGGAAAACAACACCTATGGCACGCGTGACCGGTATCGCACGTTGGTCATGAAAGAAAAGCCCAGCCAGGGGTGCAATGGCCCAGGTCATAATAAACATGACGATGCCCATCCCAAGCCCCAGCCAGAAACCGGTATTGGGGGCATCGGGGTCATCGCGGTGGTAAATGATCGCCTGCCCGGTGCCGAGATCGTTCATTACCTGTAGAAAACTGATTACCACCAGGGCATAGCCCGCAACGCCAAAGTCTTCTTCACTCAACAGACGCGCTAAAACGACCGTGCTGACGAAAACCATGAGTTTTCCGCTATAGAAGGAAGCGTAACTCCAAAAAGTCCCCCATAAGGTGGCGCGTGTCAGGTTGCGGGTGGTACTCATGCTTCGTCTGCGCGTTGCTGGAGGGTGCGTGCAACCTGAGGCAAAGCCAATCCAATACCCAAGAGAAGCCAGAAGTACCGTGGAAAGGCGCCATGGATAAAAGTGGCCGCGCTCAAATACGCCAGCATGGCTGCACCAAAAGCCACCGTCAGTGCGGCTTCCTCTTGTGCACCGATCTTTTCGAAAGTTTCTCGCGCCGTTTTTATGCTGCGATACAGCGACCAAAAAATTGCCGTGAACACCAGGATGCCGGCCAACCCGCTTTCGGCCGCGATTTCCAGGTAAAAACTATGGGGTTCACGGTTTTCTCGCCGGGGGTCCAACCCCAAACGGCTGGAGTAATCCAGGTAGTGTTCTGGGTAATTGCGAATTCCCACCCCCAATAGAGGGTGATCCAAGAACATCAATCCGGCAACGATCCATTCACTGGTACGCCCGCGCAATGACACTTCGTTGCGCACGTCGCCCCGACCGGGCAAGAAGTTCGTCAGTGTGCTCAAGCGAGCAGTGTACTCGGCCGGCAAGAAAGGCAGCAGCGCCATACCCATGGCGCCTACGACGGCAATCTGTGGCAGGGAAGGGCGATAATAGAAGGCCAATGCCAGCAAGCCAACCGTAAGCGCCAGAAATCCGCCGCGCGAAAAGGTAAAAATCACGGTCAACGTGCTTACCACAGCCGCCCACAAGGCGAAAATGCGCCAAAGCATACGTTTTTCCGCAAAAAAGCGATTAATTCCCAGCGGGACCAGTGTAGCCATAATTTGGGCGTAAAAATTGGGATCGCCAATGGGACCGGCAATGCGCGCTTGATCGGTTTTCCCCACGATATTGAGCACTGGAGCCTGGGCAAAGCCCCAATAAAGATTGTCGAAAGTACCGCTCAAATACTGGTAGACACTCAAAGTCCCCAGGAAAATGCCGACGAAGAGCAGCGACCACACGACCTTACGGAAGTCTTCCGACTTTTGAAAGAGCATGACCACCAACACGGTAATTATACCGTCTTTGATGAAATCGCTCACTGCACCAATAGCCGCATTGAAATTGGATGCAAAAAATAGGGAAAGGAGAATGACAATGGCATAGGCGGTTATCAGCATCAACGGCAAAGGCCAGCCACGCGGCTCATCATTGTGAAGTATCCAACGCATCAATACCAGACCAAGCAACAGCGCAATCAGCGGTTTGGCGATGGATGGAAAGTGATGATAATGCACCAGAATATCCGATAAGCGCAGATAGGTTATAGAAGCCAACACAATCAGGCCAAACACAGGGGTTGAAAAAGCGCCTAAGGCCAGGATACCTCCCCCCAGCAAGACAACAATCAGGGCGACACCCACCGCTCCTCCTGACGAAACGGCTATCCCAACCATTCCACCCAATCCCAACGCTAAACCAACAAATACCAGCGTAGTACAGATTGTCTGTATGTTTGGTAGTGAGAATTTAAACTCGGTCATTCTCTTTAAGCCCAGGGATGCCGTCCATTGTCTCCATTAAGTAGGCAGCGCTATCTTGGCTACGGCGTGCTCTTTCTACAGATGCTTCCAGACGCTGACTCAAATTTTGCAACGTATCACCGTTGTAGTAAACCACAATGCCAATATGGGGTTCTAGTTGCAGCACATCTCCGCCCGGCTCTAGTTCAACAGGCTCTGAAAGTGCCTGGTGTACACGTCGCAGGGTACGTGCTGCACCTTGCCCAGGCGTAGAGGGCAACATGATGGCAAAGTGAATATCGTTCCAGCGTCCGATGATGTCATTACCACGCAATTCCCTGCGCAAGATGTCCGTCACATGCCGAAGTACCCGTTGAACAATGGGTTGGGGCAACGTATCGATCAAATCTTCCAAGCCGGCTAATTGTAACAAACCCAGCGAGAACAAACCGTCTGGAGAGCGTTCGATTTGTTCCTGCACACGGTGATTGAAGTGCCGTCTGGTAAAGGCCCTGGAGACACTATCAAAAATGCGGCGGCGGCGATAAACATCCAGGGGTGCCAAAATCTGTTCCTTCAAAATGGCCAGTGCACTGCCTGCAACGATTCCTAGCACCATAGCCAAGGAGGCATCACGCAGGGGATTGGGGCTAAAGGGTTTGGTAGGGGGAACAGCCGGATCTAAAAAGCGAATGTCATATACTTTGTATACATCTTGAATTTCACCAATTGCGCGTTGTCCAATGCTGTTTGCCAGTGTGGTAATTAATTCTGGATCAGGGCCAACGACGGTTAATTCTAAAATGTTGGCATCTGGCAAAACAACCGCGTTATGGGTATAATCGCGCAACATCGCTGGGCTTAGTCCCAAAAGGGTTACTGTGTCCTGATAAATGCGCCAACTATTGAGAAATTCGGCATAGGTAGAAACTATCGAGCGTTTATCAAGGGTTGCCAGGCTGCTAACCGCGTCTCTCCCACTGATGACGTCGGAACTGGGACTGACTACAAAACGCGCGCTGGTCTGGTACATGGGTACAGCCAGATAGTCTGCTAACAAAGCGACATTGGTGGCGATGATGGCGGTCAGTAGGATGAGCCACCAGCTACGGCGTAACATACGAAGGTATAAGCGTAATTCCATAAGAGTATTTCTTCTTTACTTGAATGGTATCGAGAAGCGTAATGGCGCATCACGCCGTTGTAAAATAAATCTGAGTAAAAAGAGCAGATAGGCGTTTGGCGTTTTCGAGCAGCGCAAATTCTTGCAATACTAGTTTACGGCCCGTTTTCCCATAGTGTTGGGCTTCTTCTGGGTGTTGGTAGATCCATGCCAGAGCATCGGCCAGTGCCTGGGCATTTTCGGGGGGCACCAGCAACCCGCTTTGGCGAGGGCGAACTAATTCTGGGATGCCGGAAATTTGTGTTGCAACGACCGGTAATTCACAGGCCAGGGCTTCCATCAACGCTACAGGAATACCTTCCATTTTCCCAGATGGCGTAATGACGCTGGGTTGCACGTAACAATGGGCTTCATCCAGCAAAGCGGCCACTTCATCCTGGGTGCGAGACCCAAGTAAAAATATCTGTTCGTCTAAATCTAAAGCATGGATTTGTGCTTGCAGCACGGGCTGTAACTCACCGCCACCGATCAACCTGCAACGGAAGGGAATGTCCATCTCGCGTAGCAGTGCACAAGCCTGGATTAGATAACGTTGTCCTTTGTAAGGCTGCAAACTGCCGATGTGCACAATCTCGAAGCGTTCGCCTGTTTGCCAGGTACGTGCCCTGGCCTGATAGCGCTCTGGTTCAATGCCACAATGCACAACATGTGTTTTTGTGTATATCGATTCGCCTAAAAGGTCTCGAAGATAGCGCTGATTGAATTCAGAAATAGCGATGATAGCCCTTGCATCTTTTACCTTTGTATCCAACATAGCGTGGCAGACGAAAATATCATGGGCATGTACCGTCACGCTGTAGGGCAAGCCGGTCAGTTGATGGATAATCCAGGCAGCCAAGGCAGGATGGGTAGCGTAATGCGCGTGGATAAAATCCACGCCTTCCGCCTGCAAGGCAAAGCCCATAGCCACGATTTTAGGCCATAAAACAAGCGCACGTAACAAAAATTTGGGGCTGGTGCGATTTTCCCACAGCACCCGCCCCAATGTGTAGAAATATCGTAGCGGTTGGCGTCCCAAGGCTCGCAGGTTTTCCCACAAGACCGAAAGCGAAAAAAAAGGAAATTTACGGAGACGTTTCAACCAGGGGCGGGCTTCTGGGTGCACAACTGACTGGCGTTGAAAAATCAACGGGGATAAGTGTACCTGCCACCCTAAATTTTCCAATGCAATCATTTCCCGAAGGATAAAGGTTTCCGGCAGGTGAGGAAACCGAGACATGATGTATGCCACCCGACCGGGCATATCAGTAAGCACCTTTTTGTTGAAAAACGGCCAATACAGTGCGAACCATAATGTGGATGTCCAACCACAGGCAACGGCGTTCAATATAGGCCACATCCATACGTACCCGATCATCGAACTCGGAACTGCCGCGCCCGATAATTTGCCATAAACCTGTCAGGCCAGGGGGCACATCCAGGCGTTCTGTATGCCAACGTTCGTAGGTTGCCGGTTCAAAGGAAGTTGGTCGCGGCCCTACCAGGCTCATGTCACCTTTCAAAACGTTGAGTAGTTGAGGTAATTCATCCAGACTGGTCTTGCGTAACACACGGCCTATGCGGGTGATGCGCGGGTCATTGGTGATTTTGAAATCCGGCCATTCCAACTCATTCAAGTGCATGAGTTGACGCTTCATTTCCTCTGCATTGGGCACCATTGTGCGAAATTTGTACATGGCAAAACGTCGCCCACCTCGACCGGTGCGGTATTGAGTGAAGAAAACCGGTGCTTTAGGGTCGCTCGTCTTTATGAGGACCGCGATAATGATCATCCAAGGCAACCAAAAAGGTGTCGCTACCAATACGATAAAAATGTCCAACAGGCGTTTGACACGCTGGTAAGTTGCTATACTCAACATACGCTTATTGGGGTCAAACTGACGCAACCAGGCCATTTCCGGCGCGTCAAGAAGATTGTGCCGGGGAGAAGTAGATTGTATTTGACGGGCGGAAGAGACCTGAAGTTTGGTTTTCACGGCTTCTGTTGGGGAAAATTCTGTAGGGAAACGCATGTTCATAAATAATGAGAAGAAACGTTAAAAAAATTAAGTCCTAGGAGCATCATTGGCATAGAACAAGGATGGGTTTTTAACCGGGTTCATCAGATCACTCTCGGCTTTACGCAACAGCTCATCGAAAGAGAGCGCTTCATCAGGAAAGGTTGCTACCCCAAAAGCAACCGGAATGCCCAAACGCTCGGCAACATTGGCACGAATACGATCCGCCAACACGATTGAACCTTCCAAAGTGGTTTCCGGGCAAAGAATAACAAAGCGTCCCTGCTGGTCACGACGAATGATTAAATCAGTACGGCGAGCCTCATCGCTAATAGCATTCGCCAAGCTACCCAGCACATAGCGACGAGTAATCGCACGTTGTACCTCCTGCACCACACGCTGCATATTGGCTTCCAATGCATTAGGGGCTGGTTCCACAACCATCACAGTTAAAGGACGCTCATGGCGACGGCTACGAATCATCTCTGTTTTAATCTCTTCCTCGGCTAACTGCATATCTAATACCCGCTGTGACATAGTCCCAAAAGTCACTTTTTCTACCAGGTCCTCCATGACATTCAAATTACGCATCAAATCGTAACTGACCAGTACGGAAAGCGATACAACAACCAACTCGGTTATCGTTTGAAAAAGTGCGGTACCTACAAACAAAGGATCATTTCTGTAGAATGCCAAACGTATCACCACGTACAACCCACCCCAAATGATCAACCCCCAATAGAGCGGACTCTTCTGCAAATCCGATGAGAACAGATAGGCTGCTAATGCCAGTACCACCAGAATATATACAAAAAAGTGTACCGGTTGACCATCCCCCTGCCATAACAACAGTCGGTCAAGGTTGAAGGTCACCAACAAATAAATTGCAAGAAAAACGAGAGACTTGCGCGCACCACACATCATTACTCCATAAAAAAATAAGCGCTGATTTTGTAAAGACTGCCTTCAAAAGGTATTGTTGTATTTAATTTGGGAAAAGTTGCGTAACAAAATACAGGAGCCAACTGCCCTCATTATAGAAGTGCTTATGAAGTCGATGGATTACATTTGTGATAGGATGCCATGCTGGTCAAAAAGTTTGGCGTAACGTCCGTTACTACTGAGACCGATTGGCAATTCATCTCTGAGAATAATTGTTCTGGATCAACAAGCAAAGGGAAAAGACCAGCACGCTGCGCGCCTAACACATCCGCGAAATAATTATCCCCTACATATACCACTTCATTGGGCCTTACCCCCATACGTTCAATAGCAACCCTGAAAATGAACGGCGATGGCTTCCATGCGCCAACTTCGCCAGCCGCCAAAACCAGGTCAAAATAAGGACGCAACCCCTTTTCTTCAATATAATCATGGAAGGGTCGCGAACGATTGGACAACACCCCCAGAAGGTAACCGGCTTCCCGTAAAGAACCCAGGAGTTCGGACAATTCTGGGTACAAACGGTCTTCCGGGAGGTACTCGTTGGACATGAAAGCCTGCACTTTGGGGGCTAACTGCGTTGCCTGGGCACGGGAACACCCAAAAGCCACCAACTGTCGAGCAGTATAATGCACCCAAAAATCAGCATCTCTTTTTGGAAAGCGCCGCAAATCTTGTGCTAGCGTGTGCGAATCCGCCCAATAAAAATGTGCCCATCGCAAGGCGCGCTTCCGGGCTGCGGCGCTATCGCTGACACCTAAAGAAACCGCTTGTGCCAACATAACATCATTGGGTGAAGGCACGTTGTACCGCAGGGTACCATCTAAATCGAACAATACTACGCGCCAGGGAGTACCTGTCCTTGATTGTATAAGGGTTTGCACCATACGATATCCAAAATTAGGGTGCGCAAATCATCATCCGATGCGCCATTTCGTAGAGGCGTGAGCAAATCCACATTAAAATCACTCAACAAGCACATACACAGGCGACCGTCGGCTGTCAGACGGGCATGGGGGGAACAATTGGCATAAAGGGTTGACTCACAGCAGAAGTAAATCCTATCATACCTTGTGCGTTTTGCAAATGATAAAAGCGTGTTTCTCCACTATCACGGTAGGGCTGCAAGTTACTCGGCGGCCCCCGCACAGAGTCCGGCGTGCGATTTTCTCGCGCCGGACTCTGCACCTGTGCCTGCAACAAGGTGCAGGCAGAGATACTCGCTTCCTCAGCGCTTTAGAACGAAATACGGCCTTATTTCCTGGATGAGCAAGGGGTGACTTCCCGAAAGCGGTCAGGCCAGAACTTCTGGGAGCGGAAGATGCCCTAGCACCCAGGTAGGGCGAGGAAATTTCCTCGCCCTACAGCACACAAACATAAGCGCTGTAGAAGGGGTGTTGTGTCCTCGACCGTGTTGACAATTACCATGCCAACACCGGACACTTCCCAGGTCGAGAGCGTTTCTCTGTGCAGGGGAATGTCGAAGAAGATGATGCTGCGGTATTAGTCGGGATTACGGTGGAGATGCTGAACGATTTCACCTGGCGCTACACGAGCGACCCCATATTTTGGCAATGGCGGCTTCCCCGACGTCTGACCTGAAAATAGATTTTCATGTCTGGTGGTGAAAATTATTTTTCATGGCGACTTCT
>DYKW01000038.1 GCA_020722405.1 Anaerolinea thermophila | reverse complement strand
TTTCGCGTTTCGCATTTCGCGTTTCGCATCTCGCGTTTCGCGTTTCGCACTTTTCACTTTGCACTCTGCCGGTCGCGCCCGTTGTTGGTAGCCCATAGTTCTTGGGTGCCGGGGCGGAAGGTGATGCCCACCGCATTGCGCAAGCCTTTGGCAAAGATTTCTTCGCCGCTGCCATCCAGATTGTAACGCAAAATCGTTGCCCTGCGGGGGTCTTTTTCTTCGCACACGTTGCACGAGGAGCCAACCGAGAGAAACAGGAAGCGGTCATCGGGGCTGAACAGCACCGTGCGGGTGAAATGTCCCTCTTTGGGGATACCGCTGATGATGATTTCCTGCACGTCGAAGAGTCCGGCGGCGCGGGGGACGCCTGCGCTGTTCCCCAGGAGGAGGCTCACTTGCCCTGGGCAACCAACTGCTCGCACTCGGCCTGGTAGGCCGCGGCCAGGGCGGAATGGTGCAGGATGAGCAGGTTTTCGTCATTTTTGGTCTCGGCACTGGCGCTAAAGTTGTACGAGCCGGTGATGACGGTTTCGCCATCGATAACGATGACTTTGTGGTGCATCAGGCCGGGGTTGCCATCCAAACGCACGTTCAGCCCGGCGGCGCGCAGCCGTCCGTATTCGCTGCCGCGGTTGCTGTGCACCTGACCTTCATCGAAGACGCCCTGCACCCTCACGCCCGCGGCGGCTTTTTGGAGCAACAAATCGCCCAACGCATCGGAGGTGAACGAAAAGGCCAGCAAGCAAATCTCCTGTTGGGCTTCATCCACTGTCTCCAGAAGGTGCGTTAGGACGCCGTCGTCGGGTGAGAAATACACTTCCCCGCGCCCCTCTGCCAACGTAAAGGTTGGGAAGGGGGTATCGGGCGAGGAGGCCGGGCCGAAACGTCCGGCTGCGAACATTTCGTCGAATTCACGTTGAAAGTCGGCGACTACTTGGGGGTTGCGCAGGCGCAATAAGTTGTTGTTATCGTGATAAGCGCCCTCGAGCGTCAGGTTCATCGAGCCGCCCCACACTTCTTCCCCATCCACAATGACGAATTTGTGATGCATCAGCGCCGGATTGGTATCGGCCTGCAAGGGGATACCGGCCTGCTGTAAAGCCAGCACTTCGGGGGCATCGGCGTTATCGGCTTCGAGCACCAGGCGGACGCGCACGCCGCGCTGATGAGCGGCAATCAGGGCGTCACGCAACGGCCACAAATCCAGACTGTAGGCGACCAGGTCAATGCTCAGGCGAGCCTGCTCCAATGCGCTGACGAGTTCTGCGGCCGGGCCACCACGGTAAGTCTGTGCCGATTGCGGCGCAGTGAACCACACGGCTACATCTGGTTGCAGCAGGGCGGCCGCGGCCTCCTCAGGCAGAGCGTGCCACAGGCGCCAGTCCTGACGGGCGGCGAAGGTCAACGCGGCCGTCCAAATCAGGGCCAAAAGCAGCAGGCGCCATCGCAGCGGAATAGAAGTCATGGCTTACTCAAGGATAAGGGTTCCTGGGGAAAATAGCCGCCTTTGGGGATGTCTTGCACCCCAAGGGTGGGAGACAAACGTCCCCACAGGTGCTCCCGGTTCCCCTCAGGAGACGCGCAGGAAACTGCCTTGCGGGCTTTTCTCCACTTCGATACGCGCCGGAAAGGCTTCTTTCAGGCTTTCGACGTGGGTAATCACCAGGATTTTCTCGAAATCGCCCTGAATTTCGTTGATGGCTTCTACCAGACGCTGGCGCCCCTGCTCGTCCTGACTGCCAAAGCCCTCGTCAATGACCAGGGTTTGCAAGCGCGCACCGGCGCGCTGCGCCAGCAAGCGAGAGAGCGCCAGGCGGATGGCAAAATCTACGCGGAAGGCTTCGCCACCGGAATACATTGTGTACTCGCGCTCCCCGTTGACATCCCGAATGTGGATGTCGAGCGTCTCGCGTTTTTCATGCTGGCGTTTGCTGTCCTTGTAGGCGCGTTGGGTGGCGAAATGCACGCTCATCGAGCCATTGCTCAAACGGTCGAGCATCTCATTGGTGTAGGTTTCGATTTCGGGCAGAGCGGTTTCGATGAGCAGCGCCGGAATGCCGTTTTTGCCGAAGGCGGTTTCCAGTTGCTTATAGCGACTGATTTTTAGTTGCAAGGCATCGAACTGTTGCAAGAGTTCCTTACGCTGACGCCGCCGTTCTGCGAGCACGTTTACACGTTGGCGGGCAGCGTGGACTTCAAGGTTGAGTTGATTTTCTTTCTCCAGCAAGGCATTCAAGGCTCGTTCTGCCTGGGCAATATCGGGCAGGTTGCGGCGGCTTTCTTCTAATTGCTGTTTGGCCTGTTCGTAGGCCTGACGCCGGGCTTCCAGGTGAGCGCGTTGTTCTTCGAGACTGTGGCGCAACTCGTCAATCTCACGTTCCAGGTGCTTCAGGGATGTGCGGGCAATATCCAGTTTGCGCATTTCGTCTTCCACCGAACGGGCTTGGGCTTCGGCCTGGCGGGTATTTTCATGTGCCGCAGCATCATAGCCAATGGTCAACCCTTCGGCGTCGATTGCGGCCAGTTGGGCGCGCGCTGCGTGGGCATAATCTTCTTCCGCCAGAATACGGGTGATTTCCTCCAGGCGCGGGTGTTGCGTGGTCTCCCAGGCCTGAATTTCTTCTGTCAGGCGGCGCAACCGTTCTTCAAGCGCACTGCAATGCGCTGCCTGCTGCTGATGCTGGCGTGCTAATTGTTCCAACGTCTCGATGTCTTGAGCGATGGCAGCAACTTGTGTTTGTAATTCGGCCATGCGCTTTTGGTTGGCACGATAGGCATCCCCCAGACGGGTGCCATCGGCTTGCAACTGCGCAATCAAGGTGGTGCGTTCGGTCTCGCCTAACGGCTGCCCGCATAGGGGGCAGGTGGCGCCTTCGATCTCCGTCAGACGCTCCTGGCGCTGCTTGATGGTCTTCATCTCGCTTTTGAGATGCGTGTTTTCGGTTTCCAGGTGGGCGCGCTCGGAAACCATCTCTTCGCGCCTTTTTCGCAGGCTTTCCTCATCGGCCAGGCGCTCGGTGATTTCTTGCAACTTTTGCCGGGCGGTGGTGAGTTCGGCTTCGGTTTCGGTTTGTTGCTGACGTTTTTGCCGGCCGGCCTCCTGCTGGGCAACCAGGGTTTGTTGTTCCTGCTCCAAGCGGGCGCGGGCCATCTGGATGGCTTCCAGGGGGACGCGGCGGCGCTCCTGGTGTTGGTGGAAGCGCGCGGCGATTTCCTCCCACGCTTGCAGTTCGCGGCGCAGTTGTTGCCAGCGCTCATGGGCCGCCTCAATCTCCTGGGCACGCGCGCCCACCTCAAGGGCGTCATCGTACTCCTTCGCTCGGGACTGGAGACGTTCCTCCAGGGTGTCCACCTGCTTTTGGGCCAGGTCCACCTGTGCGGCCAGGTCGTCCACCTGCTTTTCCTCTTGCGCTACCTTGAAGGCCAACAAATGCATCTGCTCCAACGCTTTTTCCTGCGTTTTACGGTGCGCAGTGTGCTGTTGCAATTCGGCTTCCAGTTCGGCGAGTTGCTGCCGGCGGGCGTCTTCCTCCTGTAATTCGGCTTCAATTTCCTCCAGACGGTAGCGCAGGATTTCGCTTTCTTGCTCCACCACCTTGCGGGCTTCGATGGTGCGCTGACGATAAATTTCCCACTGCTCTAGCCCCAGGATGTTGGCTAAAATGCGCTTGCGTTCGGCGGGCGTTTTCTGGGAAAACGAGGCAGCCTGTCCTTGCAAGAAAAAGGCCGCGTTGGTGAAGGTCTCGTAGTCCAGGCGCAGGGTGTCCACAATGCGCCGGTTGGTATCCCGGATAGAACGTTCGGTGAGCGGCTTCCAACTGCTATCGGGCTGCTGAATCTGGAATTCCACCTGGGAGGGTTTGTCGCGTGGTTTAGTGCGTATGACGCGGTAGGAGTTGCCTTCGTACTCGAACGTGAAGGAAACGCTCGCCAGGTCGGATTGCAAGTTGATGATCTCATCATCGTGGGTGGCGCGTGCATTCCCAAACAGCGCCCAGGTCATGGCATCTAACAGGCTGGATTTTCCGGCACCGTTGGCCCCCGAGATACAGGCGGTGTGAATAGCGCTAAAATCCAGAACACTTTCATCACGATAGGAAAGAAAACCTTGGAGGCGTAGTTCTTTAGGGATCATAAATCGTATCTTCTCGAATTTTTGGGCAACCCCAAAATGTTAAAACCTTAACGCAAAGCCGCGAAGACGCGAAGGCAGGTGACAGGCGTCCGCCTTCAGCATTCAGTGACCCGTGCCCTGTCCTGAATATCCGACTAAACGACTATCCGACTACGCGGCTAAGGGCGGTTTTTTCTTTGCGGCTCTGCGTCTTAGCGTTAAAATAGCAAACCACTACCCCGAATTATTGAGATGATACCATAAATCAACGTACTTGCTGAAAATTGATGATGAGGCTGTTTTGCTCGCACGAATCATAGGTATCGAAGAAAATGCGGTCCGAGAGCGGCAGGTTGGCCTGGTCGAGCAACTGGATGTACAAACTGTTGTGGGAAGCGACCGGTTTATCGGCCAACTGAAACTCGTAACCGCCATCGCCGTATTGACGAGCCGCGCCGGAGACGGTGTAAATGTCTATCGGCTGGCCGTCGAGCGAGCCGTGCAGGTGAATGGTGACGTATAACTTGCCGCCGCCGCGCAGGTCTTCGATATTGCCGCCCAACCCCAGCCAATTACAACCCAGGTCGCTGTGAAAGATGTTCTGAATGGTCAGAGGGGCATCCTTTACCACGAAAGCATAGCCACCGAGTGTGGCGGTTGGGCGCAGGGTGGGTGATGCCGACCCCGCCAACAGGGTGGGGCTGGTTTCCGGGCTGGGGGTGAAGGTGGCGGTAGGCGGTGGGGTGGGGGTCTGCGTTGCGGTTGGGCTGGGCGTTGGTGTGAAGGTCGCGGTTGGCGGGAGCGGGGTATCCGTCGGTACGCCGGTCGGCAGGACGGCCAACGCGGGCATGGTGGGGGGAGGAAAGGGATTCAGGGGAGATGTTGGGTAGATGTAGATCCAACCCACCAGCCCCGCGACCCCGAGGGTGGCTGCCAAGACCAAAAGGGTCAACAAGTTCCACAAACAGCCCGCGCCCCGACGGGCGCGAGACGGATGGGAGGCGGAACGGTTCGATGTCATGGTTTCAGTGGATGTTCACGAGGCGTAAAATCAAGGTTCCTGGGTAAACTTGAAGAGAACCAGATTTTTCTGACAGCTATCGTAGGTGCGAAAATAGTACTGTTTGGAAACCGCCACCCCATCTGAACTGAAGAGTTGCAGATACAAGGTTTCCTTGGTGCTGTTGGGTTCATTGGCAATGGTGATTTCGAAGCCACCATCGCCGTAGGGGGTGCCGGCCGCGGTAGTGGTGGTGAGTTGGAGGGCCTTGCTTTCGTACTTGCCACCCAAGAAAACCGTCAATCCATTGACGGGATTGCCTGTAGCGTCCAGCACTTGCCCGCCGACCCCCAACCAGTCACAACCACGCCCATTGACCGTACTCGATTCGGCCCAGGAGGGTGCGCCACCGTTCAAGTTATACGATGGCACCGGAGTTGGCGTGTTGGTTGGGGAGGGCGTCCAGGTGGGCAGGACGAAGTACGTTCTGGTGGGCGTGGGCGTGGAGGGCGTCCACGTAGGCGAAGGGGTAAAGGTAGAGGTTGGCGGCTGGGTAAGCGTGGGTGTCCAGGTGGGGGGCAGTTTGTTAAGCGGCGTAGGGGTAGCCGTCGGCAACACTAATGCCACCGGTTGGGTAGGTGGTGGCAACGGGTTGATGGCCACATTCGGGTTGATGAAAATCACCAATACTGCCCCGATAGCACATACAATGCCAAGTAAAAAGATAATGGTCAAAATATTCCACAGCGTGTCGCGAGAAGAAGTCATGAATGGCCTTCCTTTACTACTAGGTTACGGGAGAAACAAGACAATGTCGCTGTTTTGCCGCTGGGTGGTCAACCAGGCTTTTAGGGCTTGTGTTTGCAAGGTGAGATGTGCATCAGAACTCAACAGGCGGTTATCGTCTCTTTCTATCGCTTGAACGATATGGTAGCCAAGGTCACTTTCGATGATACTGCTGTATTCGCCGGGGTTCAGGGCAAAGGCGGCCGCTTCAACCTGGGGGAAGGGGAGATAGCCCTGGGGAAACCAACCTAAATCTCCCAACGTGAGGGGGTCGTATTGTGAAGCCAGGGTTGCAAAATCTGTGCCATTTTGCAATTGGGCATACACGTTTTGGGCTTCTTCAAGATTATAGACTAAAATCTGGCGAGCGTGAACTTGCAACATCGTTTCAGGGACAGTTGCCAGGATACGGTCTCGCTGCCAGGCAGCGGCCATTTGACGGCGCAAATCAATGCACAGGCTGTCTTCTGTGTAGGCGTTTGTTTGTAGCCAACCCGTCCAGGCGTCTCCTTGTGCAGTGCGTATCTCCTGGAGCACAGCCGACAAAGCATCTTCGTCGATTGTGTAGCCTTCCGCATAGGCAGCCTGTGCCAGTAAGGTTTGCGAGATGAGTTCGTTGAGTGCCAACCGAGCAGACTGATCATCCGGCAAAGGAGACAATCCGGCTGCTGCCCGACCGACTTGCAAGCGGATGATTTCACTCTGCAAGGCGCTCAGTGGCAGGTCCTCGCCATTGATCCGTGCAGCCAGTGGTTGCGGCGTCGGGGTAGGCGTAGGCGAGGGGGGGGCTTTGGTGGTCGTGGGCACGAGTGTTGGTATCGGGGTATCCGACGCCATCGGCACGGGCGTTACCTGTGAGGTTCCACACCCGCTGCTGAGGAGTATTCCTATCCCCAAGATAACCGCAAACGAGAAAAAATGCAATCGGTCTTTTGTCTTATTGAGGTTCATATAGAATTAGATTATACTTCAAGTATCTGATCACTTGCCAACAACATCGTTTTCATTAATCAAGGGCACAAATGCGTTTATTCCTCCGCCGTCTGTTCCGCATCCTGTTTCGTTACCTGACGCGTATGGATGTTGCCGGGTTTGAAAACATCCCCAAAGAGGGCGGTTGCCTGTTGGCGCTCAACCACCTCAGTGTACTGGATGCGCCCTTGATTTTTCATCTGTATTTGTTTACCGTCGAGAACGCAGAGAGCGCTGAGATGACAGAACGGAAAAATCTTGATTCTCTGCGTTCTCCGCGGTCTCTGCGGTAAACAGATACGATTGTCATGCGGCACATTGCAGCGTTACTTCCGCCAGCATACCGCGGTGTTTATCGGGAATCCATCGAAAGCACATAGCCCAGGGAAAAATTTCATGCTTCCTACAGACGGTCTGCATTACCTTCAAAGTGAAAATGCCCGCTTACGTCGGGAAAACGAGCATCTGAAAGACGAAAATCGGCGTCTGAGGCGAGCAATCAGTGCCATGAACCACTTACTAAACTCCTTGCCGGATATCACCCCGCAAGTGGATGCTATCGGATTGGTATATGCGCTTTTGGAAGTTGCGGTACAAGCGGTAGATTCGGAAGACGGCTCCTTGCTCCTGCTGGATGAAGCCAACAAAGAATTGTACTTTGCGGCCGTCTTGGGGAATTATGCCGACGCTCTAACCGGGCTTCGCATCCCGATGGACGAAGGGGTGGTAGGTTGGTGTCTGATTAATCGCCAGCCGCGCTTGGTCGAAGATGTACGTTTGGATTCGTATTTTTCATCGCGGGTAGATCAATTGATTGATTTCGAAACGCGCTCCCTTATCGCTATACCGTTAGCACTGCATGGACGACAATTTGGTGTACTGGAGGTGGTCAACACGCGCAGCGGCGCTCCCTTCAGTGAAGATGACCTGGACACCATGCAACTGGTAGGGTACCTGGTAACCCACGCGTTAGCACAAGCCGAGGAATCCCGTCCATCTGAATAAGCGTATTTGCCGGTAAAATTTAGAGTATAATGAGGTGACTTACAGGCTGCGCGGGGCGTAGTCTGTCTTTTTTGTCACCTCACGAATCGGATTGGCCGCCTGTCGATGGACAGGTGACCAACCCACCCCGCTAAAAAATCCCGACTGTTCTTTTCCTTAGGGGTTGTCCAAAATTTACTTCCTTTTTTCTGAGTTGTATAGTGTGAGGCCATGTTTAACGCAAAGTCGCAAAGACGCAAAGGCAGGTGAGTAGGCGTCAACCGTCAGCAAACAAATGCAGAATGCAGAATGCAAAATGCAAAATGCCCGACTACCCGACGAAACGACTACGCGACTACCCGACTACCCGACTAAAAACGGCTTTTTCTTTGCGCCCTGGCGTCTTTGCGTTCTATTTTCGACAAATTTGCAAAGGTTACACATCAGTTCTCGTTCATCCTCGTTAGAATTTTATACGCTCAAACCTCGCTATATGCCACCGTATTGATTGGCAAAAGTGCGGAGTTGTTTTTGGACAAGCCTTAGGCACGAAAGAACAAGGTGAAAGACTTTGTGCCTTCGGGCCTTCGTGGTAAAAAAACGCCAAAACGCCCCAGGCAGGCTATTGAGAGGATACAGAAGATAGGTTGCAAATGTCGACATTCCTTGTGTGTAGTACAATGATTCATCAGGAGTAATGTATGATCCATTCAGAAGACGAACACACTACGACAATTATTGAGCGCAATGCAAAGAAAGCCCCACCGCGCTCATGGCGACACTGGTTTATCGGACGGCCATTGCAAACCAGCGATGCCCCTCATCAAACAATTGGCAAAGCCATTGGGCTGGCTGTTTTTGCGTCAGATGCGCTCTCATCTACTGCTTACGCATCCCAAGAAATCATGGTCATCCTGGCTATGGCGGGGATGGCTGCCTTCCAATACGTTTTCCCCATTTCTTTGGGTATTGTGGCATTGCTGATTATTGTCACATTATCCTATGAGCAAATCATCTATGCCTATCCGAATAGTGGCGGCGCTTACATCGTCTCGCGCGACAACCTGGGAGAATTTCCAGCCCTGGTTTCCGGCGCAGCCTTGTTGACCGATTACATCCTCACGGTTTCGGTTTCGATTTCCTCGGGTGTTGCCCAACTGGTATCGGCCTTTCCGGCGCTGGAAGATTACCGCGTCTGGTTGGCAGTGCTTTTCGTGCTGTTTATCATGACCATTAACCTGCGCGGGGTAAAGGAATCTGGCATCGCGTTTGCCATTCCGACGTACTCTTTTATTGTGATGATGTACCTCACCGTGGGAATCGGTCTGGTACGTTATACGATGGGCACGCTGGGAATGGTTCCTGACCCGCCACCTCTCGAAACGCTGGGCGAAACCCTGGCGCCGATTTCACTCTTTCTTATCCTACATGCTTTCTCCAGCGGCACAGCGGCCTTGACCGGCATCGAGGCCATCTCCAACGGCATCACGGCCTTCAAAGAACCACGCAGCAAAAACGCGGGGATTACGCTTCTGTGGATGGCAAGCATTCTGTCATCGCTGTTTCTAGGGATCTCGTTCCTAGTCTCGCATATCGGCGCGGTGCCATCGGAAGCAGAAACCGTTATCTCGCAACTTGGACGGACTGTGTTCAATGGGCGTGGCCCACTCTATCTGGGCATTATCAGTGCCACCACCGTCATCCTGGTTATGGCAGCAAACACTGCCTTTGCCGGTTTTCCTCGCCTGAGCGCCCTGGTTGCCAAAGATGGCTATTTGCCACGCCAGATGGCCTTCCGCGGCAGCCGCCTGGTATATTCCAGCGGCATTATAACGCTCTCGATGGTTGCTTCCTTGTTGATTATCATCTTCCAGGCCAACGTTACCCGCTTGATTCCTCTATACGCCATTGGTGTATTCTTGTCCTTTACGCTTTCCCAAGCCGGTATGGCGCACCGTTGGTGGAAAATTGGGCACATCTCGCCAGGAGAAAAAGTGGTAGAACGCGGTTCTACCCTGCAATACGAGAAAAATTGGCAACTCAAGATGTTCATTAACGGCTTGGGGGCTGTGTGTACTCTGGTCGTGATGTTCATCTTTGCTATTACTAAGTTTGAGGATGGCGCCTGGGTAGTTTTGATTCTCATCCCACTACTGATTGCACTCTTCCAGGGCATTCACAACCACTACAAATCGCTGGCGGCCCAACTCTCCCTGCAAAATTATCTACCCCAACCAACCCAAAAGAAACGTCACCGCGTGATACTGCTGGTCAGTAGTGTGCATCGCGGCACCCTGGAAGCCCTGCGCTATGCGCGTACCCTCTCAGACGACATCACTGCCCTGCATGTTGTCATCGACCCTGATGACGTTGAAAAAACGCTTGCTAAATGGGAAACTTGGGGCGGAGGCACTCGCCTGGTACTGTTGGATTCACCGTACCGTTTACTCATCGAACCCATATTGAGCTACCTGGACGAAATTACCCAGGTCAGCCAACCCAACGAGATGATTACTGTGGTTGTGCCGCAGTTTGTGCCACAAAAACGGATACATCGCTTTCTCCACAGTAATACCGCGGATATTTTGCGAATGGAATTACTTCACAATCCACGAATCGTGATTTCCGAAGTCAGTTACCTGGTATAAAGACAAGGTAAGCATCGCTTTGGAAATTTATCCACAGATGGTGCAGATTTGGAGAGAAAATTGGCGACATTGTCCCGCAGGATGAATCTGTTTCATCGAAAAGTTCGGCCATTTCGTGTTCTGAGTAACAGTCCATTGTCACATAGGCAATTACGGTAGACGAAAGAAGGAAAACATCTATGAAAAAGTACATCATCATCGGTTGCGGCCGTGTTGGCAGGCAACTGGCTTACAGTCTATACAAACAAGGCCATGTGGTCACGATCATCGATCCCAATGTGGAAGCCTTCAACCATTTACCACCGGATTTTCGCGGCCACACGATAGAAGATGACGCCTTGGCAGAAGGTGTGTTGCAACACGCCGGCATTGAGGAAGCCGACGGGTTGGCCGCAGTCACCAGTTCCGATACTGTCAACGCGGTCGTAGGGCACATCGCCCGCAATGTATACGGCCTTTCTAACGTTATCGTGCGAAATTACTATCCCGACAAACGCGTAATGATGGAGGCTTTTGGACTACAATATATCAGCTCCACGGCTTGGGGATCTCAAAAAGTCGAAGAGATGTTGTTTACGGAAGACATCCATACCATCTTTTCAGCGGGAAACGGTGAAATCGAAATCTACGAAGTCCTCGTTTCTCCCGCATGGGATGAACGCACCATACAGTCTCTGTTGGATGGGATTTCTCCTATAACAGCGGTTACGCTAACCCATGCCGGCAATGCATCCATTCCAGCCCTGGAAACTACGCTGCATAACAACGACATACTTACCGTAGCAGCCAGTCTGCAAGCCATCGAAACATTGCACACCCGCCTGAAAGCAGGCAAAGGACAGGAGGCCTGAAATGTTTGTAATTGTTGTTGGTGGTGGCCGTACCGGCTCTCAATTGATCTCTATGCTGCAAAGCCAGGGCCACGATGTACGCTTGATAGAAAATCGCCCAAATTTGTTACCCCGTTTGCACCGCGAACACCCTACTGAAGTAATTGTAGAAGACGACCCGTCCAACCCTTCGGTCTTAGAGGCTGCCGGTTTGAAGGAGGCCCAGGTGTTGGCCGCCTGTCACAGCGACGATACGATCAACCTGGTGGTGAGTTTTATTGCGCGTGAGCTTTTCAAAACCCCTCGTATCATTGCACGCGTCAACAATCCACGCAACGCCTGGCTCTTTAACGAGACTTTCCACGTCGATTCAGCACTAAACGCTTCTCACATCTTTGCCAGTCTGATTCAGGAAGAAATGTCACTGGGTGATATGGTGACGCTGCTCAAACTGCGGCGTGGACGCTACTCATTGGTCGAAGAAAAGGTACCCCAAAACGCCAGCGGCATCAATATCGCTATCAAAGACCTGGAATTGCCCCGTTCTTGCGTAATCGCCGCTATTATCCGCGACGGTGAAGTTTGCTTACCTAGAGGCAACACGACCTTTCAACCAGGCGACGAAGTACTTGCCATTACAAACAAAGAAGGTGCGCAGCAACTGGAACACCTATTTTCCCCCAAATGAGACTGAATGCGCTGGTGTATACGTCGCGTTTTCTACCACCAAGTCCCCAAGAGCCTTCAATCTTTTCCCTTCGTGCTTTTGGGGCTTCGGGGTGAGATTTCTGTTACGCCCTATGATGGTCTACCACTATTTTTTGAGAAGTCGCCATGAAAAAATGATTTTCACCACCAGACATGAAAATCTAT
>DYKW01000037.1 GCA_020722405.1 Anaerolinea thermophila | reverse complement strand
ACCCGCAGGGTGAAGGTTTGAGCGACACAACCAGTTTCTCGAGGAAACCTTCGGGACGTTTCCCCTTATTTTTGAGATGATACGTAAAGAGGCCTAAAAATTTTTATGCTACAATGCGGGCATGTTTACACATTCCTCCTCTCAAGACTATTACGACATCATTCTCTTGCGCCATGGGCAATCGGTAGGCAATGCCGAAGGCTATTGGCAAGGGCAAAGCGACTTCCCCCTCACCGAAATGGGAGAAAAACAAGCCCACGCCCTAGGGCAATACTGGCAGCAACACGGCCAAACCTTCGATGAAATCATCACCAGCCCGCTCAGCCGCGCCCGCCAAACCGCCGAAATCATCGCACATTACCTGAACATCCCCATCACCCTGGAAAATATTTGGAAAGAGCGCGACAACGGCAAATTTGCCGGTATGCGCGGCGAAGAAGCCCGTGCCCTTTACCCACAGCCGGACTTCATGCCCCCCTACGAACCCATCGGGGACACCGGAGAAAGCCAATGGGAACTCTACCTGCGCGCCGGACAGGCCCTGCACAACCTGATGAACCGCCCAACCGGGCGCTATTTAGTAGTCGCCCATGGTGGCATTCTCAACCTGACAATATACGCCATGCTGAGCATTCCGGTACAAGCCAACTTTCACGGACCGCGCTTTCGATTTCGCAACACCGCGTTCGCCACATTGAAATATTATCCTCTCAAACATCAGTGGCACGTTTACGGCATCAACCAACATCCCCACTGGATCTTCGAAACACCAGAAGCAGCATGAACAACGAACCGCTTTCCCTACTGGTTTTCGGCGCCGGTGCTATTGGCGCTTATGTTGGCGGCAGTCTGGCTCTGCAAGGGCAGCGGGTGGTCTTCCTGGAACGCCCACAAGTGGCCGAAGCATTACGGGCGCGCGGCGTCCACCTGGTGCTGAACGATGGCGTACCACGTCAGGTGGCACCGCTGCATGTGGTCACCTCCCCAGAAGAAGCCCTGGCTGCCGGCCCCTTCGATGCGGCGCTGTTTGCGCTCAAATCCTTCGATAGCCCCGCCTTTGTGGAACAAATCGCCCCCTTCGCGGCCAACCTGCCACCGGTAGTGTGTCTCTCCAATGGGGTAGAAAACGAAGCGATGCTCGCCAAAGCCTGGGGGATGGAGAACGTCATCCCCGCCACCGTGACCACCGCGATCGGGCGTGGTCGAACAGGCGAAATTCGAGTAGAGCGCTTGCGCGGGCTGGGTATTGCCGGCGGACATGCGCTCTCAGCGCGGTTGCTCCAGGTCTGCACCCAGGCCGGGTTGCAAGGCCGCTTGTACCCCAATGCGGCCAGCATGAAGTGGTCTAAAATGCTCACCAACCTGCTGGCAAATGCCACCTCCGCTATTCTGGATATGACCCCGGCGGAAATTTTTGCCCACCCAGGCTTGTGCGCCTTGGAAGTGCGCCAACTGCGAGAAGCGCTAGCCGTGATGCACACCCAAGGCATCCCCGTTACCGACCTGCCCGGTACACCGGTACGCCTGCTGGCGCTGGGGGCGCGCCTGCCGACAGTCATCTCGCGGCCGTTGCTGCAACGCGCGGTAGGCAAAGGGCGCGGCAGCAAGATGCCATCCTTCCACATTGACTTGCACAGTGGACGTAACAAAAGCGAGGTGACCTACCTGAACGGGGCAGTCGTGCGCTTTGGCGAACGCTTCGGCATTCCCACACCGGTCAACCGGAAACTGACCGATATCCTGCTTGACCTGACCGAAGGACGCCGCCCCTTGGGTGACTATGCGCACCGCCCAGAAAAATTGCTCGAGGGCGTTTGATAGTCAGGTAGTCTACGGTCTATCATCCATCGTCCGCTTCGCACGCCGCCGGACAGCCGGGTAGGGAAGCCCGACCTGCCATGAACCCATCATCCACCATCAGAGAGGGGAAACAAAGGCAGTGCTTCGCTTTTGGCGCGAAAACGTGATTTTCTTTGCGACTCTGCGTCTTGACGTTGAAAATTCGACTACTCAACACTATCCCCCTGCGGTGCCACAAGGCGGTAGACCTGCGCTTCGTCGGATGGATGAACAACAATCCCCAAGCGGTCTCCAGCCTGCAAAACGGTATTCCCATGCGGAATGAGTAATTGAAAGCCGCGCTGCAAACTGGCAACCAAACTGTCGTGCGGCCAGGGAACATCACACAGCCGACGCCCTACCAGGGGCGAGTCTTTGGGAATATCTACCTCGATTACATCTGCACCGGACATGGCCTCCATGCGCACCTGTTCAGCGTGATGATGTTGGCCGGCGCGTTGGATAAGCGCCAATTTGTAGGCGCGTACAATTGCATTACGACTAATCCAACCAATCAATTGGCGCGGGTTGTCGCGTCGTACCACCGGTAAGCGTCCAACATCGTAGGTACCCATGCGCTGAAGGGACTGTTGGATGGTCTCATCTTCGTAGGTCACCAATAAGTGACGCGAACAAAAGCGGCCAACAGGGGCATCTAAACTAACGCCTTCTTGCATCAACACCCGCTCAATATCTGTGATGGAAATTATGCCTACCAACTCATCATTTTTATCCAACACCGGAATGCCGTGAACATGAGTGCGTTGCAAAATTTCCCAGGCTTCTCGCAAGGGGGCGTCTTCGTGTACCTCCCCAGGCACCTGTTCCATTACGCTACCCACGCTTAAGGACTGCATCACGTCCACATCCCGTCCACGTTGCAAACGGATACCGGCGCGTGCCAGACTGAGGGTGTACACCGATTCCGGCTCCAAAAGTTCCGAAACAAACATACTGACGACAACTGCGAACATCAAAGGCAAGAAAATGCGGTAATCGTTGGTCATCTCGAACAGCAACATTACGGCTGTACCGGGAGCACGCACCGCGCCGGCCAGGACGGCCGCCATGCCCACCAGGGCAAAAGCGGAGGGTTGTAACGTCAGGCCGGGGAACAGGTGGGCAATCACCATGCCAAAAGCATCCCCCAGGGCTGCCCCCAGCATCAACGAGGGCGCAAATACGCCACCGACAAAACCGCTGCCCAAACTAAGCGCCGTCAAGACCAGTTTTAGCACCAGAATCAGCAGTAAAAACCTGGGCAGCATATCCCGTCCCCTCAGAATTTCACCGGTCGTCTCGTGACCATCTCCCAGAATTTGGGGCACATACAGGCCAACAATTCCTAACAGCAACCCAATCAAGACCGGCCGAACCCACACGGGCAGCCGGCTTTCCTTGAACCAATCGTGAGACAGGTACAATGCGCGGATATACCCCAGCGAAACAAAGGCCGCCAACAACCCGAGTATCAGGTAAAACGGCAATTCGTGGACGCCATGAAAAGCATATTGCGGAACGGGAAAGGCCGGATTTGGGCCCACCAACCCACGCGTCACAACAGCGGAGGTCACTGCTCCCAACACCAACATACCAAATGCGCCGCTTTCGTACTCCCCAAGTATCAATTCCATCGCAAAAAACACACCTGCAATGGGGGCGTTAAAGGCCGTAGCAATACCAGATGCTGCACCGGTTGCCACCAGCACCCGCAGGCGGTCTTCCGACATGTGAAAAATCTGCCCAATCATCGAGCCGATGCCGGAGCCGATCTGTACACTGGGATCTTCTGGGCCAACCGAGGCCCCTGAACCAATGGAAATGGCAGCCGCTAACGCCTTGAGGGGAATGCGCCGGTACGGAAGACGTCCACCGGCAAGAGAGACGGCTTGCATAATACCCGCCACCCCGTGATACCTTTCATGCTTGATAAGCCGCTGCTTCATAAAGCCCACGACTAACCCGCCCAAAACCGGTAGTAACAACGGCCACCATGAAACGTAGGCTGCCAACGTATGTTCGCCGGCAATTTCCAATCCGCCAGCCGTCCATTTGATGATATTTTTGAACAGCAACACAAATAAACTCGTCAGAACGCCGATGCTCAACGCGCTGGCAACATGCCGCGAACGCTCAGAAAAAATACCGCTTTGCAATCTCAACCAGAGATTTTTGTACATTTGATTCACAAACAACCTCCAATATTTATTGGACTTTTGACGGCTCTTTGGGATTTTCCGTGATGCGCCCCCATATCTGGCAGCGCGCCGTAGAGCGGAATTAATTCCGCCCTACACCTGGCGACGCGCCACGCCAATTCCTCATGAACCCTTTTGACAATGCAAAAGTCCAAATACTAGGTACAGCCTTCCGTAAATTCGCGCCGGGTTTCTCCTCATGGCGAGGGCGAAGTCCGAAGCAATCTTCCACGTTGTGGCAGAGATTGCTTCGTCGCTCACTTCGTTCCCTTCTGCTAAGAAACTACCTCGCTTCTCTCATTTTTAGCATCGTAGGTCGGGCTCCCAAGCCCGGCTACCGGGAGCGCCGGACCCCAGTCCGGCGGTTGCTGCCGAGCCTCGACACACCCAAGCGTACCCGGCGGCGTGGGAGCCGCATCCGCTCAAAAGTTCCGTTTCTTCCATACTTAAACAGCGCCCAGCGCGCTGTATCTTTTCCCGCAATGAACCATGATACAAAATTCTCGTGAATTCACAGGGATGGTTCATTTCCCACCGGAAATAGGTTGACACTTTTGTGCTGGGGTGACCCCCCCCCGGAAAGTACCTTTCCCCCCTTCCCTGAGGGAAGGGGGGATAAAGGGGGGATGGGCGAAAACACATCAATTGATTTTAAGTGTTTACAGATTTCTGAACCATGCCTCCCCATTTGTGGGAAAAACATTACAAGAACTGCACCTACCGGAAACTTTCTTGATTACCCATCTGAACCGTGATGGAGAAACCATCCTGCCACATGGTAATACCCGCCTGGAAGCAGGGGACAGGGTAACTGTTTTGAGTCGGGATGGTGATTTGGACGCGTTGCAATCTTTTTGGGTGCGGCGCGGGGAAACCGACAACCCGAAAGGGGAGTTAGAACCTCAGGGTGCCGCGCCACCTGAGGGGGCGTCTGAACCCGAGGAGACTCCCAAAGAGCAGGAATAAATTGGGAGGCGGATATCCCTGGGAGCCGCGTCACCTGAAATTTATCGGTTAACGAATCGGCTGTCCGTAGAACAACGGTAAGGGTTCAACGGGGTCATCGCTCCAGGCCAGGGCGGTTGACAATCGCCGACGGGCTTCTGCAAGACGCTCTGCATCGGCAGCGTGAATGGTGAAAACCGGTTCATCGGCAGAAAGGTAATCGCCAACTTTATGATGTACCTCAATGCCGACAGCATGGTCTATCGGATCGCCCTTTTTGGCGCGTCCAGCCCCCAGGATCATGGCCGTCTCCCCCACCATGCGGGCATGTATACGGGCGAGGTAGCCATCCCGCGGGGCAGGTAACGGCTCGATAATGGCGGCACGCGGCAAGCGCTCCGGCTCATCGATGTAGGTCAGGTCACCGCCCTGGGCGGAAACCAGGGTGCGGAATTTTTGCCAGGCGCGGCCATCCGCAAGCGCCTGCTCGGCCATCGTGCGGGCTGCTTCCGGAGTTTTGGCCTTGCCACCCAGCAGCAACATCTGTGCGGCTACAATAAGGCAGTGTTCTTCGAAATCTTCTGGGCCGTTGCCGTGCAAGGTATCGATGGCCTCGCGCACTTCGAGCGCATTGCCAACCGCCTGCCCCAAGGGTTGGTTCATGTCGGAAAGCAACGCTACCGCCTTACGCCCGGCCAGATTGGCAATCTGCACCATCAACTCGGCCAATTGGCGGGCTTCGGGCAGCGTTTGCATAAAGGCGCCCAGCCCAACTTTCACATCCAGCACGATGGCCTGTGCTCCGGCAGCGATTTTTTTGCTCATGATAGAGGAGGCAATCAGGGGGATGGATTGCACCGTGCCGGTAACATCCCGCAAAGCATACAGTTTGCCATCGGCGGGCGCCAGGTCGGCAGACTGTCCGGTGAGCACCAGGCCGGTTTCTTTAAGTTGGCGCAGGAACTCGGCTGTGCTCAAATTAGTACGGTAGCCGGGGATGGATTCAAGTTTATCCAATGTGCCACCGGTAAAGCCAAGACCGCACCCGGACATCTTGCCGACGGCCAATCCACAAGCAGCCACCACCGGTTCGACCACCAGGCTGGTTTTATCGCCTACGCCGCCGGTGGAATGCTTGTCTACGGCAATGGGAACCACACCTGAGAGGTCAAGCGTTTCGCCAGAAGCAGCCATTGCCAGGGTTAAATCGGTGGTTTCGCGAGGCGTCATTCCACGCAGTAAAACGGCCATTGCCCAGGCCGCGGCCTGGTAATCGGGGATTTCGCCACGTGTGTAACCTTCGATAAAGAATGTTATCTCTTCACGGCTGAGTTCGTGTCCATCGCGCTTCTTGATGATGATATCTACGGCTCGCATATTTTTTCCTTTTCGTAATAATGAGTTAAGTGCTCGGCAGTCAGGCGTCAGCGGCCAGCAATCACACGTCGTACTTGCCGCTTCAGGGTCGGGTGGTATGTTTTTACCTAACCCATCACACACGATTTGTGTCTTTTTTCAGGATTAGTGCCATTCTATCGCAAAATTTCTGGTAGGATAAGGATGCGCTAACATGAATTTCGCGTTACAAAAGTCAGCGGTTTAAGATATGGGTGCCTGTGCAGATAAAGAGAATACATCTACACAGAGCACACTTGGCCCTCTTTCTTGGGAAAGGTTTTAGCCCTACAATCTATGATTTCACAAGTGAGGCAGGAATGACAAATGAGAAACTCTACCAACTAGGCCCCGATGATGAGGTCTTCCCATTGATGATTTACAGCGCGCAATATATTGCCTGGGGAGAAGCCATTACCAAAAAGACTATCCGCTTTCTAAAGTTGTTGCGTACGCCCATGTGCCCAACCTATGTTGTGTTGTATCAAGCCAAAGTTTTGATGTCTGGAGCATCGCAGCCCATGGCTTTTCCGGTGTTTCACATCTCCACTGCAGACATACTGGGCATCCACCCCATGCCACCCACCCAGGAACCTTACGACTACGACACCGAGGAAGCAAACCGCAAAATGGAGCCCGTTACAGTGCTGATGGGCTTCTTCCGTATGGACGGGAAGATGCGCATTTCTACCCACTCCAATATCACTCAAATGCTGGATGCCGCCAAGGAACCTTACTTACCGGTGTACGATGCAACTATTACCTCCATAGCAAGCAGCAAACACAAGGCATTACACACCCAAGTAGCCGTTGTCCGCCGTTCGAATATTTTCATAGCAGCCTATTCCACAGAGAAATCGCCATGAAAAATAATTTTCACTACCAGACATGAAAATCTATTTTCAGATATGCAATTGTGCGAAGTACAAATCCAGCATAACCTTGTATCGTTTTGAGCAACTACTTAAGGGACTTACCCGTGTCATCGCGAGGCGTCGCTCTGCGACGTCGAAGCGCTCTCCTCGACGATATAGGAGATTGCCACACTCCGTTGCGCTTCGTTCGCAATGACAGGCACTAGCGTTTCTTCCGGTTTGAGCAGCGCCAGCCGCGCTGTGGTGTTACTCGCAAACAAACATATATGGAATTTCCTTTTTCCCGCCGACAAATTTCTATACAAACCCACAAATTGCCGCCCAAGACAAATCCTGATTTTTATGCGGCAGCCTTTCTCCACGCGCCACAAGCCATCCTGGTGCTGACGAGGGATGGACGCATCCTGGACGGCAACCCGGCGGTTTGTCAATTATTCGGTTGCCCCCTGGAAGAACTACGAGAACGTAATATTCATGTCTTTTTCCCCAACCAACATGTCAATATTTATCGAGAGGTATTAGAGACAGAACTAACATTGGGCAGCGTTACGTTGCACACATCCATGCAATCTGTGCGCGGCACGGCCTTCCGGGCAGAGATTATCCTTCATGCTTACGATACCGATGCACAAAATTTATTGTTGGCTTATATCCAGGACGTTAGCGAGCGAACCGAGGAGGAAAGGCGCTTCGAAGAACACGAGGGGTTGCTAGATGGCACCCGGCACATCGCCAGCCATTTACTGAGTACAACGACCTGGGAAAATGAAATGCCATCCCTGTTGGCCTACTTGGGTATGCGGCTGCGCGCTACACGGGTGTGTGTGTTCCGCAATGTACCAACTTCTTTTGGTACTTTGCCAGAATCTGCAACTCGGGCATTTCATTGGCATGCCCCAAATGCCCCTGGAGTTGATGAAACGTGTGAAAACACTATTCTCACCTATAAAAGCATGGGATTGCAACGCTGGCAGCATATCCTTTCCCAACGTATTGCGTTGTATGGGGACATTTCAGCCTTCCCCATCCAGGAGCAACCCTTCTTACTGCAAAGGCGCATACAGAGTCTGAGCATACTGCCAATTTTCGTTGGAGAGCATTGGTGGGGATTTCTCATGATACAAGACTGCCAACATGCAAGAATCTGGCGTCAGCGCGATATCGAAAGCCTGCAAACCATTGCGGATATGCTCGGCAGCGCAATTCAACGTCAGGAGAACGAACAGCGCCTACGCGAACGAGAGGCATCTTTACGCATACTCAACGAAATCACCACGACAGCGCTCAGCAACACACCTATGAGGGAAACGCTTTTTCATCTAGCCCGAGAATTAAGTGCGTGGTTAGGGGCAAATGCGTGCTATGTTTCCTTATGGGATGAACAAAAACAAGTCCCTGTCCCCATGGTCGCCTATGGGGATATGGAGGAGATTTATCCCCGCTTGCAAATTCAGAATAGTACAGGGACAGTCACAGAACACGTATTAGAAATTGGTCGTTCGGTATTCATCGAAAATATTCAGGAAAGTGCGCTAATAAACCCGCGCTGGATATTCAATACCAAAATCCACAGTATTTTTGCAATCCCTATGCTGGCAGGTCAACGACGATTGGGGGCGGTAATGCTTGCTTTTTACCAGGAACACCCCATCGAGATTGAAGAACGCTCATTAGCCGAACAGGCCGTGCAGCAAATTTCGCTGGCATTGGGCAGAATACAGTTGCTCAAAACCACACAACGTCAGTTAGAAGAATTATCGACCTTGCAACGCGTAAGTGCAGCAACCGCTCAGGCACTTAACGAGGAAACTATGCTGCAACAATTCATCACGATCGTTGGAGAGGCCTTTTACAACGATGACGTCTCGGTGCTCCTTATTGACCACCAGGCGCGTGCCTTAACCATCCGGTGTTCTTATAACGCTGGACAGACAAAACCAACCCTGGAAAATGTCTCCATTCCGCTAGGGCAAGGCATTACAGGTTATGTAGCCCAAAACGGCAAAACCTACCGCTCTGGCAACGTAGAGATTGATGCACATTACATCAACCTAAATTCAGAATCCAAAAGCGAGATTTGCGTATCCATTAAAAGTGGGCTGGAAATCCTTGGTGTACTGAATGCTGAAAACACCGAACTGGATGCCTTCGATGAGAACGACGAGCGTTTGCTCATTACCCTGGCTGACAATTTGGGCACGGCACTCATGCGATTGCGGTTATTCATTGCAGAACGGCAACAGCGCCAGCAGGCCGAGACACTGCAGGAAGTTAGCGCGGCATTGACAGCCTCGCTCAACCTGGAAACCGTGCTACACAACAGTCTCGCCCTGCTACGTCGCGTGCTTCCCTACGATGGCGCCTCGATTGTCATGCTGGAGACCGAAGAAGATACTCCCCAAATCGTGGCCCAAAGCGGATATTTAGAGGACGTCTATCTTTCTATTCCCCCAGAGATCACATCCCAACCACACATCCGCACGCTATTGGAAGAACAACAACCCATACTGATTAACGATACCCATTTGCACGATGGCTGGCTGAAAATTCCCGGCACGGAATACGCTCGCTGTTGGATGGGTGTTCCGCTGATAGTAAAGGAAAAGGCCATCGGTTGGTTAAATCTCGACAAACAAGAGCCCGGCTTTTACAACCAACAATCCATCCAATTGGCTTCGGCCTTTGCTCATCAAACCGCGTTAGCCCTAGAGAATGCACGTCTGTACAACGAATTAGAAACATCCTATCTACAAACTGTATTGGCACTGGCACGTGCGATGGATGCCCGCGATTCCTACACTGCCGACCATAGCCAACGCCTGGCTGTCATGGCCAGTGCCATTGCGCGCGAATTGAATTGCAGTACAGATGAAATTCAGGCCATCGAATGGGCCGCGCTACTGCACGATATCGGCAAAATCGGTGTTCCAGATCACATTCTACTCAAACCGGATTCTCTCGATGACGGTGAATGGGAAATTATGCGCCGACATCCGGATATCGGTGCAGAAATTATCTCACCGGTACGGCGGCTCTCCAGGGTTGTCCCCATCGTGCGCGCTCATCAGGAAAAATTCGATGGCAGCGGCTATCCACACGGATTCAAAGGTGAAGAGATTCCTCTGGGGGCGCGTATTCTGGCGGTGGTGGATTCTTATAGCGCAATCACCGATGAACGTGTATACCGCAAAGGGCGCACACACCAGGAAGCCATGGAAGAAATCGAGCGTTGTACCGGCTCTCATTTCGACCCACAAGTAGTTGCAGCATTCAAAAAGGTGCTAAAGCAAGGGTTTGCGGCCTGAATTACAAGATGGCATCCGGCGAAAGCCAATGGCAGTCAAGCGAAAAAACACCAGCATCCAGTTACAGGATCAACATCGCATCGCCAAACGAGTAAAAGCGATACTCCGCTTGAATGGCAAGTTTGTACGTTTCTAAAATGCGTTCACGCCCGGCAAAGGCACTGACCAACATCAACAAAGTGGATTTCGGCAGGTGGAAATTCGTAATCATCATATCCACGGCCTTGAACGTGTACTCCGGCAAAATGAACAAATCTGTCGCGCCTTCGAAAGGCGCCACGACATCCCCCGGCGCGGCCTGCCGGGCAGCGCTTTCCAGCGTGCGCACACTGGTCGTACCTACCGCGATGATGCGTCCACCATTGCGCCGGGCGGCATTGATGCGGGCCGCACTCTCAGGGGACATCTGACACCACTCCGTGTGGATTTCGTGCTCCGTGGGTACATCTTCGGTCACCGGTGCAAACGTATCCAAGCCAACGTGTAACGTCACAAAAGCCGTCTCCACACCTTTTGCTCGTAAACGTTCCAGAAGTTGCGGCGTAAAGTGCAACCCGGCAGTAGGTGCCGCCACCGAGCCCGGCAAGCGGGCGTACACGGTCTGATAGCGTTCAGGGTCATCCAGCGGGGCGGTGATATAAGGCGGCAACGGAACGTGCCCGGCCTGCGAAAAATGCGCTTCTACAGGTTCATTAAAGCGCACTCGACGGCGTGCGCCTTCCAATACGGCAATCACTTCCGCCACCGGTCCATCCACTACTTGCAAACGCCTGCCGGTAACAACGTGCTTGCCCCCCACCATCACTTCCCAGGTCAGGGCATCCTCTCGCCGCAGCAACAACAACTCGACCTTGCCACCGGTGGGAATTTTGCGAGCATACAAACGTGCGGGAATGACACGCGTCTGGTTCAACACCAATACATCGCCAGCGCGCAGGTAATCTCCAATCTCCGAAAAGCGACGATGGGCTATTCGACCGTCGTCGCGGGAGAGCACCAACAAGCGCGCCGCGTCACGCGGCTCCGCAGGGTGTTGAGCAATGCACTCTTGGGGCAAAAAGTAATCGAAATCGGAAGTTTTCATAAATCTTGGGGCAAGGATCATCTCGATAACTTAGGGTCTAGGTAGTCAGGTAGTCGTTTAGTCGTTTAGTCAGGTAGTCGGGTAATCGGGTGAGGCGCTGAATGCAAAATGCAGAATGCAAAATGCTGACGCCCGCCTTTGCGTCTTCGCGGCTAAGTCCCCAGAATGGGGATTGCATTGAGATTTTGGGATTGCCCCAAGAATTTGATTAGCGCCGCCAAAAGCGCAGCGCCAGATTGAGCAACAACGTCAGCAACACTGAAATGAGTATCGAAGAAGCCAGGGGAAAAATACAGGTGAAATTTTCCCTTTCGATGCGTATATCGCCCGGCAGACGGCCAAACGGCAGGTTGAAACGAGATAACAACATCAACAGTCCACCGCCCAGAATGAGCAAAACGCCGAAAGAGAGTAGGATTTTCCCGAAGGAGTACATGGGGCTAAGGTTCATTTTCTCTCTCCAAACATAACCATTACACGTATCTGATCTGAAAATAGATTTTTATGTCTGGTGGTGTATTTTCTTTAGTTTCGCCAAAATAGACTGATCACTGAAAATCTGGTAGGATAAGTT
>DYKW01000222.1 GCA_020722405.1 Anaerolinea thermophila | reverse complement strand
CACTTCGTACTTTACACTTTACACTTTTACGCCTTGGCGCCTTCGCGTTGAATTGCCTGGTGCCTTCGTGCCTTGGTGGTGAATTCGAGCAGGGCGGGTACCGCGAGGAGAGGCCGGGGCAAAACAAACTACTCGTTCTCTCGCAGGCGCTGCTCGAGACGTTGCAGGGCGCTCTCCAGATGCTGTTGACGCAGATTGAGGGTCAGGTCCCCGCGGGTATGCTCGATTAAACTGCGGGCGATATCCGTCAAGCGACGCAGTCCCATCGTAACAGCATCGGGGTAGTCCATCGTGACCAGCACTGCATAAATGTCATCCATGTAATTGAGCAAGCGCTCGGCTTCCTGGGAATAGCCATCGCGCAAAATATCCAGACAACGACGGCGTAGCTCACCCACGGCTTCCGCCAATCCCTTCAAGTAGGTCGCCGGTTCCACCTGCAAATCTTCGGGGGTGGGTAAAGGGCGGTCGAAAATCAAAGCGAAGACCACTTTGGCTTCGGTGTATTCTTTGAGGGCATCTTGCGTGTATCCGGCGAAGTAGAGCGAGGGGGAATCCTGCAAAGAGGAGCGCAAACCATCGCTCAGGGTACTTGCTTTTTGCAAAATATTCTCCGCCAAATCCATCTCGTTTCGATGGACGGCGCGAATGGCATTGGCGCTGGCGCGCGTCAGTTGGCGAGCCTGCTCCAACGCCCGTTCACGAGCAATGTTTTGGGCCTCCAAAGATTGGCGAATGGTGTCTGCTATGCTTTCCAATTTTTGCATGGTCATTCCTTCGATGAGGGGGGGCGGAAAAGGACATCGGCCAGTGTAGTCCCACCGGGGATGGTGATTTCGCCAAAATTGGCTTCGTATTTCGCCAAATTGTCGCTCAGAGCACGTTGAAAGAGTTTCAGACTCAGTGGGGACATGATAACACGCGCCTGAATCAAAGCGGTCGCATCACCGGGTAACAAGCGCGCCAGGTCTATGACGAATTCGGAGGGCGAGTGAGTAATACGCGCCAGATTAGTATACACCGGCTCGCTGCCCGGCAGGAATTGCATGTCCGGCGGATTAATGGGAGGTTTGTTGCTCATGGCTAAAAGGGAATCTCGTTATCATCGGCAGGGGGAGCACCAGCCGCATCTCCCGCCATGGCATCTTCGCCACGGGATGAGAGGAATTGTACCTGATTGGCGGTCACTTCGAAGGATGCGCCGGCGGTGCCGTCTTGACGAGTCCAAATGCGCGGCCCACCGGTAGCGGGGTCGGGGATCATCCGTCCGACAATCAACACTTTGCTGCCCCGACGCAGGTATTGATTAACATTTTCGGCTTGTTTACCCCATACAGAAACGCGCCACCAGATGGTCTCTTTCACGCGCTCGCCATTGGAGGCTGTATACTGACGGTTGGAGGCCACAGAAATGGTCGTCACGGCCTGGCCGGAGGGGGTATAACGCAATTCAGGGTCTCGTCCCAAATTGCCAACGATAATGATTTCATGGAACATAAGGCAACTCCTTCGATATGTAATCTATTGCCACGCAAGATTTGTACTTTATGCGCTCAGCGCAGCAATTTTGGAATTGTAATCGCAAAGCAAATATGTTGAGAAACTCGAACAATTGTACACCAAAACGGATTCATCGAGGGACATTCTAGTCGTTTAGTTAGGTAGTTAGGTAGTTTGGTAGTTAGGTAGTTAGGTAGTCACGTGGTCGGCGAACGCCTGACGCCCACGCCTGTCGCCTGCCTTTACGGCTTTGCGTCAAGTTTTCAACGCCAGTATTTGTTTACCGCCGAGAACGCAGAGAGCGCTGAGATGACAGAACGGGAAAAT
>DYKW01000036.1 GCA_020722405.1 Anaerolinea thermophila | reverse complement strand
AAATTATTTTTCATGGCGACTTCTCAATAATTTGGGGAGGCAATGCACCGTCCCGCAAAGTACCCGTAGGGTGAAGGTTTGAGCAGTTCAACCAGGCTTTGGAAGAAACCTTCGGGACGTTTCCCCTTCTTTTTGAGATGATACAGTAGTTGTTTAGTCGGGTAGTTGGGTAGTTAGGTAGTTGGGTAGATCGCACGCTGAATGTTGCCCCTGACGGCTGTCCGCTGACGCCTGACGCCTGTTACCTGCCTTTGCGTCTTCGCGACTAAGTCCCCAGAATGGGGATTGTGTCAAGAATTTTTGGTGTCCTCGAAAATTCGAACACATAGCCCTACGGCAGCGTTCTACGCACCAATAACAGAACGGCGCTCTTCCGAAACGCTTCTCTCCGCATTTCGCGTCACCTCATCCAACAAGGCCACAAAAGAATCGGGCGTTTCACAGGTCAACAACCTGCGCCGCACTTCCCGCGACAAACCATAGGGGCGCAAGTACTGCACCGTGTGCTTGCGGAACAGCACCAACCCAGGCGCATGCCCGTAAAACGCCAACATCCGCTCCAGATGACGCAGCATCACGCGCCGCACGGCCTCCAACGGCACGTTCTCCCGTTCCAGCCCCGAAAAAATCCACGGATTACCAATCGCCGCCCGTCCAATCATCACCCCATCACAATGGGTATGCGCCTTCATGCGGGCAATATCCGCCGCCCGGCGTACATCCCCATTGCCAATCACCGGAATCGAAAGCGCCTGCTTGATTTCCGCAATCGCATCCCAATCCGCCTGGCCGCCGTAGTTTTGGGCACGCGTCCGCCCGTGAACGGCCAACAACGCCCCGCCGTTCTCCTCCACAATACGCGCCACCAACAGAGAGTTGCGGCACGTATCATCCCAACCCAGACGAATTTTGCCCGTTACTGGCACCTCCAGCGTCCGAGAAAGCGTACGGAAGATGCGTGCAATCTTCAACGGCGTCTTCAACAGCCCACTGCCGGCCCCGCGCGTCGCCACCGTCTTGGCCGGACACCCCATGTTGATGTCAATGATGTCGGGGCCGAGTTCCTGCAAGCGCAAGGCAGCCTCCAGCAACCGGTGGGGATCGCTATCGTAAATTTGGAAAACCACCGGACGTTCGCTTTCATGATAAGCCAGTTTGGAGGCCTGCTTACCAAACCCCTTGGATGGCAAACTCAGTACGTTGACAAATTCCGTATAACTCATCGCCGAGCCGAGTTCTCGACACAGCAGACGGAAGGGCAGATCGGAATAGCCTTCCATGGGGGAAAGGATCGCATCCCCATACACAGGGATACCCCGTACCCAAAAGGCGGGGACAGACGCCCCCGCAGGTGGTACGGCCACCTCAAAGTTATCCCACACCCCAGAGATATTCCCGGCAATCATCGTCCCAAAATCGGTATTCATGCTTCTACGAACGCTATTTCCAACGCCTGATGTAGGGAACGCGCCTCCAAAACCTGGATGCCTTCTGGCCAGGGCAGCCCGCGGTGCATCTTACGCGGCACAATCGCGGTCTTAAAGCCCAGTTTGGCGGCCTCACGCAAGCGGGTTTCAATTTGCCCCACGCTGCGCAACTCTCCCGAAAGGCCAATCTCGCCGATCAGCACCACGTCGGCGCGCACCGGTTGATCTTTGACAGAAGAAGCAATCGCAGCCGCCACCGCCAGGTCGGCCGCCGGCTCGGTGACCTTCAACCCGCCCACCACGTTGACAAAGACATCCTGTTCCCCCAGCCGCAGCCCCACCCGACGGGTAAGTACGGCAATGACCAACAACAGGCGGTTGAAATCCACTCCGTTCGGCGTGCGACGCGGATTCCCAAAAGAAGTCGGGCTGGTCAGCCCCTGCATTTCTACCAGAATGGGACGCGTCCCTTCCATCGTCACCGCGATGGCCGAGCCTGGAGCATTCGCCATCCGCTCGGCCAGAAAAGCCTCCGATGGATTCCTGACCTCCTCCATGCCGCGTTCGCCCATTGCGAACACACCGACCTCAGAGGTGGCGCCAAAACGGTTCTTGACCGAACGCAACAGACGATAGGCCTGAAAATGGTCACCTTCCAAATACAACACGGTATCCACAATATGCTCCAGGACGCGCGGCCCGGCAATAGCCCCATCTTTGGTGACGTGCCCAATCAAAAAGACTGCGATACCAGAAGATTTTGCCAACTCCCGTAGACGCGCCGCACACTCTCGCACCTGCGAAACCGAACCGGCAGACGAATTCATTCCCGGCAGCGTGGTCGTTTGAATAGAATCCACAATCAACAAGCGCGGTTTGGTATTTTCGACGTGCTGCAAAATGGCTTCCAGGTTGGTCTCGGTTACCAGAAACAGATTATCCGGCATCTCCAGGGGCGTACCATCTTCCGAACGCAGCAGGCGAACTGCCCGCATTTTGATCTGGCGCTCCGATTCCTCACCGGAAACGTACAGCACCGTCCCCAGGCGCGCCATTTCGATGCTCATTTGCAACGTCAGGGTAGATTTGCCAATCCCAGGGTCGCCGCCAATCAATACGATAGAGCCGGGCACAATGCCGCCTCCCAGAACGCGCGCAAACTCTTCGATGGGTAACCTCAGCCGCTCTTCCATATCTCCGCTGATCTCACGTAGACGGCGCGGCTTGGATTGCAGCGCCAGCGGTCGGCCGGACTTTTGGGCTGAGGTCTCAGGGACAATGACTTCTTCCACCATGCTATTCCAAGCCTGGCATTGGGGACAGCGTCCCAATGAACGGACGCTGATATAGCCACACTCCTGGCAGACGTAACGTTTTTCTGCTTTTGCCATGTTGCTACCTCACCCGCATACTCGGGGGCAAAGTGACCGTCACCTGGCGGGCAACGGTCACATCACATCGAAAGGGCGGGGTCAGCACCCGCCCCGCGGTACGTGTTGAAAATTCCCCGTTCACCTGGGAAACAAATGGAGACAGCACAGAAAAAAACCTAAAAACGAGACCGTGGGGCAAGGTGTTGCCTCGCCCCACGCTACGACCTTTTTCAACCGGCGGCTTCGGGAGTAGGCGGCGGAGGCGACTCTACGGTCTCACCATTACTTGGCTTCCGTTCCAGAACCAATTCGCCGTTTTCGACATCCACGAACACCGTATCGCCATCGGAGAATTGACCGGAAAGCAAGGCGTCCGACAGGGTATCTTCGATTTCGAACTGGATAACGCGGCGCAGTGGACGCGCACCCATATCGGGATCATATCCCTTCTCGCACAGCCAATCCACTGCGGCCGGGGAAAGTTCAATGTTCAGGTTGTGTTCCTTGAGCCGCTCGGCCACTTTACCAATTTCCAACGAAACGATCTTCTTGATGTCTTCCTTGTTGAGGGCACGGAAGACAATCACTGAGTCGAGGCGGTTGATGAATTCCGGGCGGAAGATGCGCTTGAGCGATTCGGTCAACCTCTTGCGCATCTCATCATAAGCCAATATCTCTTTTGTGCTTTCATCACCGTGTTCCAGGTGGAACCCCAGCGAGGTTTGGCGGCGAATGGCATCTGCACCCACATTAGAAGTCATGATGATAATCGCATTGCGGAAATCTACTTTGTGTCCGCGCGCATCGGTCAAATGTCCTTCTTCCATGATTTGCAGCAACATGTTGTGTACTTCGGGATGCGCTTTTTCGATCTCATCGAACACGATAATCGAGTATGGGCGACGGCGAATCGTCTCGGTAAGTTGACCGGCTTCTTCATAACCTACGTATCCCGGAGGCGCGCCCACCAAACGGCTGGCGTTGTGCCGCTCCATAAATTCCGACATATCGAACTGAATGACCGAGTCTTCGCTGCCAAACATGAATTTTGCCAATTGTTTGGTTAACTCCGTCTTGCCGACACCGGTCGGCCCAAGGAAGATGAACGAGCCTATCGGACGGCGTGGGTCCTTCAGACCGGCACGAGCACGGCGCACCGCTTTCGAAATGGCCTGAATGGCTTCACCCTGCCCAATGATGACTTTTTGCAAGGCTTCCTCCATGTGCAGCAAGCGCTCTGATTCAGCCTGCGCAATTTGCATCACCGGCACGCCGGTCCACATCGAAACCACTTCGGCAATATCCTCCACCCCAACAACCGGGCTGGTCGCACGATCCCAGCCGGTGCGCAGTTGCTCTAACCGTTCTTCCAACATTTGCAAGTGTTGCTGCATTTCCTGGGTATCATCGAAGCGGCCATCTTCGACAGCCAGGGCGTGCTCGGCGCGAGTAATGCGCAATTCTTCCATGATGTGCTTGGATTCCTGCGCAACCGGGCTTTTGTACATGCGCACCCGCGAGGCCGCCTCGTCGATCAAGTCAATGGCCTTATCCGGCAAGAAGCGATCGCTGACGTAACGCGCCGACAAATGAACAGCCGCCTCCAGCGCTTCATCTGCAATGGTCAAGCGATGATGCTCTTCGTAAGCCTGGCGAATGCCTCGCAAAATTTCAATCGCCTCTTCTTCGGAGGGTTCTTCCACCGTAATTGGCTGGAAACGACGTTCTAATGCGGCGTCACTTTCGATATTTTTGCGATATTCATCCAGAGTAGTTGCACCAATAACCTGCAATTCACCACGCGACAAGGCCGGTTTGAGGATATTAGCGGCATCCACAGAAGAGCCGGCCGCACCTGCACCTACCAACATATGCACCTCGTCGATGAACAAAATGGCCTCAGAAGCCTTCAGTTCATCAATCACACGCTTGAGACGCTCCTCGAATTGACCACGATACATCGTCCCGGCCACCAATGAACCGACATCCAATTGCAAGACACGTTTGCCAAGCAACGGCACAGGCACATCCCCTTCCACAATGCGCTGCGCCAATCCTTCGACGATGGCTGTTTTGCCAACACCGGGTTCTCCAATCAGGGCGGGATTGTTTTTTGTGCGCCGCGCCAGAATTTGAATCACGCGTTCGATTTCCATCTGTCGCCCAATCACCGGGTCCAGTTTCCCATCCTCGGCCAAAGCGGTCAAATCCGTTGCCAACTGATCAACCAGCGGGGTTTTGGGATGCTTCTTTTCTTCTTGTGGGTCGCCGGCAGTGGTTGCGCTGGTACGTTGTTGGGTACTGGTTTCCTGCAAAACACGACGTGTTTGTCGACGAATTTGCTCTGGCGTGATGCCGAGTTTGCGTAACACATCGATGGCAATGCCTTCGTTGTAGCGCACCAATCCCAAGAGCAGGTGTTCTGTACCGATATAGTGATGCCCCATGCGACGCGCTTCATCCACCGCATATTCAAGTACTTGCTGCGTGCCAGGAGAAAGGTCTAGTTTACTACCAGTGTACATGCCAAAACCGGTCAATCGTTCGATTAATTCTTGCACCCGCACCACTTCTAATCCCAATTCATGCAACACACGCCCTGCAACGCCACCATCCTCCTGGAGCAAGCCCAGGAGTAGGTGTTCGGTTCCGATATAGTTGTGGCGCATACGTTCGGCTTCTCGATGCGCTAGACTGAGCACTCGGCGTGCTCGTTGGGTAAAACGTTCCATTTTTGCCAAAGGATTACCTCCTAAATATAAAACCGGCTGTATGGATGTGTGGACTGGGTTATTTGCCAATTCTTGCCACGTTCCAGCAATCCTGCAGCGGGACCCATTAGCCGTTGGCCTTGATTTCCCTGTCGAAAGCGACCGGGAAGCCCCCTCTAAAACCCGATTCAACCGGGAGTAATGTAACGCGTTGAGAGGGCACGGCCATTGCCTGCTCCTCCGCCATCAGCAGTGTCGAGATGCTGTAAAATTGTCGTTATTACACCGCGAATGGTCAAAGATACAAGAGCATTTTACCAGAATTTATTTCCGAACATATTAACGTTTCACAATAAAGTTAAGGAGTAGTGTACGGAATAGTTCATTTCCCGCTGGAAATAGATTTACACTTTTCCCCCAAAAGCAAGACAGTCCTCACACCGTATCTTGGTTAGTAGCGCAATGAGAACGGCAAGTGCTCTTGGCGGTTTGCCCAGTGCACAATGCGTTGTGAGTCGCGTAGTTCCCACAAGTGCATACCGGTATCCCCGGTAGGGAAAACTACCTCCTGCGTCAGCGGTAGTCTCAGGAAAACGTGATACAGCATCGTTAGCAGCCCGCCATGCGAAATGATGAGCACCCGTTCTTCAGGACTACAGCGTGCGATAAGCGTTTCCCAAAAGCGTTGGGCACGTTCGTACACCTGACGGGCGCTTTCGCCATCTTGAATTGGATCATCCACGCCACGCGGCTGGGCGGGCGGAGGGTATTTCTTCAGCGCTTCACTGCGCAACATGCCGTCCAAAACACCTTTGTTCCACTCCCTCAAATTGGGGTTGAGGAGTACCTGTAAGCCGAGGGCATCTGCAATGGCGTGCGCCGTCTGAGTAGCCCGTTGTAAGGGACTGCTGATGATGAACGTGGGCTGCCAGTGCAATATCAGGTAGTCGGCAGCCAGGCGCGCCTGGCAACGGCCAAGTTCCGTGAGCGGAAAATCGGCGCAGCCTTCGAAGCGGTCTTCCAGATCGGCTTGAGATTGTCCGTGGCGCATCAAGAGAAATGCCGGCATCGCAGGGCCCTGTAGCAATCAGTCGTCTTCACTCCATGTGCCGGCCAACACTTTGGCAGGCAACAACCAAACCAGTTCGCCACGCGGCGGGGCGTGTTGGTACAGATCGACACGCGCCAGCGCCCCTTTTTTGCACACCACCCGACCGCCACCAATCAGTGCGCCAATGGTCAAACTTATACCGGGCTCGTGACCAATAAGCATCAAAGCATTGGCTTGCGGCCAATCGCCCAAAATGCCGTCGAGAGATTCAATATCAGACAAGGGTGCCAGACGTGCATCCACCTGCATAGGGATTTGTAGCGCCTGGGCTACGATTTCCGCCGTCTGGTAAGCGCGCCGCAGAGGGCTGGTGAGAATGCCATCGAGATGCAATTTTATGGTGGCCAGAGCGGACGCTTCGGCCTGCATGCGCATTTTCCCCTGTGGGGTGAGCGGACGCTCGAAGTCGGCGCCGTCCCAGGCAGAACGGTCGGCCAAACCATGGCGCAGGAAGTAGAGACGAGAAGGAGGCATAGGCACAAATCAGAGGGCTGCAATAGCCAGCGCCAAACTTCGTTTCCAATCCGGGGTCAGTAAAGATTCCCAGGTTTGAGGAAACGTGGCAAGCCATTCATGGCGCTTTTGATGAGAAAAAGCCAGATATTCCGCCAGCGCATACGGGCTGTAGTGCTCGGGCAAAGGATGGGTACGCTGCGTCTCATCCCAGGTTGAAAGCATGTGCGTTAGACGCGTGCAAGCCACATTCGCATCGTTGAGCGCGCCCAGGTGATCCTGCAAGCGCTTGATAACCTCGATAACGGCCGTGCTTTCTTCCCCAAGCACATCGGAGAAGAATTCCAGCGTATAGCGCAAGCGCTTGGCAGCAATGCGCAAGGCATGTAATTGCGTCACATCCGCTGTCGAGAGCAGCGATTCGTAGGCCAGCATGTTGCTCAGGCGAGCATATACCAACGACGGAACCACGGTGCGCACGTGCTGTGGCATATTGGGCGGCAAGTCGCGCACAGGCGGTTCCTGGATGAACGATTCCAGACGTGCCACCAGAGAGGCATAGGCCTTGCCCGATAACCAGGCACGCAATTGCACTTGTGCTATGTCTCGTTGCGCTTGCCAATCTGCCAACAGCGCCTCGAAATCTGCCTGTGGGGACATCTCGGCTTGATAGCGGCGCGCATTTTCAAGAAAGACGTCCCAATCTCGCACTTTGCCCAGCGCTCTGCCGGCCGTGCGTAAGGATTTTGCGAGTTTGCGTTGTGTGCGACGGCGATAAAACGGGGCAAAAACACGCAGTGCGGCGCGCATGCGCCGGGTTGCCACACGCATATCGTGAAGTGCTTCGATATCTTTCCCTTCGCGGGTACCGGCTTCGTTGCGCAACATGAGAGCAAAATGATGCTGTAGGATGCGCTGTCCGACGACTCCCATGGGCGTATCGGGATCGAAGGTGATGGGCGGCGGTTTCTCCAGGCCGAGGCGGAAACGGGACACCCAGGAGGGTGGATCCTCAGAGGGAACGGGACCACCTGAGGGGTCGTCCGCCTGTAGCGGGGAGGGGACAGACGACCTCTCAGGTGGCGCGGCTTCCTCAGGGGGAGACTCCCCTTTGGGGGGGCGACGTTCCCCCGCTTCTTCCTGAGGGAAAATCGCCATGCCGCGCGTGCGCCAATGGTTCCGCAAGCGGCGCACCTGACCGGTGGAGAGTCCAACTTGGACGGCAATTTGTGCGGCAGACAGACCGTCCAGGGTGAGCAAAACGACACGGGCGCGACGTTGGACGGACAGGCGCGGGTGGCTTTCGACCAGCGTTTGCAGGTGTTCACGAAGGGCACTATCTTCCATACAAAAAATTCTCCAGCGTTTCGGACAGGCGGAAGCGCAAGGTGTTGGGGGTGCTGCCGATGTGTTCTTGTAACAGCCAGCGCTGTAGGTTGACTTGCGGCTCGTCTTTGTTGGGGCGTAGGCGAATGTAGGAACCATCCGGCTGCATACGGCGGGCACTGGTGTTATCGTTCAAGGCTACGGCTAACACATCATCACAAATGTAGCGTTGGTGTTCGGGGTTCTCTATCGGGAAAAGCGCTTCGACGCGCCGGTCGAGGTTGCGGGACATCAAATCGGCGCTGCCGATCAAGATTTCGGGCTGGTTGTCGTTGTGGAAGTAGTAAATGCGGCTGTGCTCCAGGAAGCGTCCCAGAATACTGGTGACGCGGATATTTTCGCTGATTTCAGGCAGTCCGGGGCGCAGGCAGCAGATGCCCCGCACCAGCAATTCCACCCGCACCCCGGCCTGGGAGGCTTCGTACAGCAGTTGAATGATGCGCTGGTCTACCAGGGCATTGGTTTTGAAAACCAAAAATGCCGGCCGGCCGGCACGCGCATGTTCGATTTCACGGCGAATACGGTTTTCCAGGCCTTCCCGCAGGTTGATGGGGCTGACGAGTAATTTGCGGTAATCGCGCTTGGCAGAGTAGCCGGTCAGGTAGTTGAACAGATCGGTGGCGTCGGCGCCAATATCGGGGTCGGTGGTAAACAGCGCCAGGTCTTCATAGATGCGCGCCGTAACCGCATTGTAGTTGCCGGTGGCGAGGTGAATATAGCGGCGGATGTGGTCACCTTCCCCATGCACAACCAGCGCAATTTTGCAATGTGTTTTCAGTCCCAACAGGCCGTAGGTAACGTGTACGCCTTCTTGTTCCAGCAGGCGGGCCCAACCGATATTGCTTTCTTCGTCGAAGCGCGCTTTGAGTTCCACCAGTACAGCCACTTGTTTGTGATTTTCCTGGGCTTGGAGCAGATGGCGCACTATGGGCGCATTGCTGCCCACACGGTATAACGTCTGTTTGATGGCCAAAACGTCTGGGGATGCGGCCGCCTGGTGAAGAAATTCCGCGGTTGGGTCAAAAGAATCGTAGGGGTGATGCAACAGAATGTCACCATCATCAATGGTGCGGAAAATACTGCCGTTTCGGTCTTTGTCATTCAGGTCAATAGGCCAGGCCGGAATGAAGGGCGGATCTTTCAGGTCGTAGCGGTCGATGCGCAGCAGGGCCATAAGATCGCACAAGCCTAACGGGCCTTCCACGACGTAGACATCGTTGGGATTGACTTTCAGGTTTTCCAGCAAGATGGCGCGCATGTTGGCGGGCATGCCGGGGTTATAACTCAGACGCACCACATCGCCAAAGCGGCGCTGGCGCACACTTTGTTCCATTGCTTCGAGTAGATCGGAGGCCTCCAGTTCTTGAATATCCTGGTCGGCATTGCGAGTGACACGGAAAGGATGCGCTGAAAGGATTTCCGTGCCGGGGAGCAAGACATCCAGGTGGGCCATGATGAGTTGCTCCAGCCACACGAAGTAGTGATCGTGGGGTACGGTGCCATCTCTGCGCACGCCGCCTGAAGAGCGTTTCAGCGGCACCAGACGCGGCAAGGTATCGGGCACTTTGATGCGCACGAAATGTTTCTTGTTATCCTGTGTGCGGACGAGCACCCCCAGGTTGAGGCTCAGATTGGAAATGTGGGGGAAGGGATGGCCGGGGTCGAAGCCCAAGGGGGTGAGCACCGGAAAGACGACATCGTGAAAGTAGTGATCGGCGTTTTCCTTTTGGGTTTGAGTCAATTCGCTATAATCGAGCAGGAAGATGCCTTCTTCACGCAGTGCCGGCAGAAGGTCGTTTTGCAAACAGGTGCGCTGGGCTTTCATCAATTGTGCGGATAATTTGCGGACTGCGGCCAATTGCTCGGCCGGGGTCAAGCCATCGTTGGAGAGTTCCAAAACGCCGTTTTCTACCAAGAGGTGCAACCCGCCAACCCGCACCATGAAGAATTCATCCATGTTGGAACCGACAATGGCAATGAACTTGACGCGTTCTAATAAAGGTGTTCTTGGGTCTTGGGCCTCTTCCAGTACCCGAAACTGGAAGTTGAGCAGCCCAATTTCGCGGTTGATGTACAGAGCAGGGTCACCGATATTGATATTTGGGGACGTTTCTTTGTTGGGCATGGGGAATTAGTGCTTCTTGTTACGAAAAGGGTCGTAATCCAGGGTTTGACTCAGGCCATTTACCAATGTGCGCAGCACTTCGACGCGGGCATAGTATTTGTCGTTGCCGGCTACAATCGTCCAGGGTGCCAAGTAGGTGCTGGTTTTGATGAGCATTTCGTCTACCGCCTGGTAGTACAGGTCCCATTTTTCTCGGTTGCGCCAGTCTTCTTCGGTCAGTTTCCAGCGCTTGATGGGATCGGCAGCCCGCGCTTCGAAGCGGCGCGATTGTTCATCGCTATCTATGTGCAGCCAAAATTTGAAGAGCACCGTGCCGTAGGCAATCAATTGACGTTCGAAAGCGTTGATTTCGCGATAGGCACGTTGCCATTCGGCTTCCGTGCAAAAGCCCTCGATGCGTTCCACCATCACCCGCCCATACCAGGAGCGGTCGAAGATGGTTATTTGTCCGGCCTCGGGTAAACGCCGCCAAAAGCGCCATAGGTAGTGATGAGCGGCATCATCCCCTTTGGGTGCTCCAATGGCATGTACCACATAGCCGCGTGGGTCAAGCCGTTCGGTGACGCGCTTGATAGCCCCGCCTTTGCCGGCTGCATCCCAGCCTTCGAAGACCATAATTACGGGACGTTGTTGCACATAGGCCTGATAGCCCAAATCGTGCAACGCCAGTTGATAGCGCAGCAAGTCACGGAGGTAGGTTTCTTCATCTAAAGTCAGGGAAAGATCAACTTGGTCGAGCATAGCAATCACCTCAGGCTTCTTCTTCGGGAATATCGGCAGAGGAGGATTCTTCAGTCTTTTCCATTGTGGCAGGCACCCCCAGGCGCGCTAAAGCCTCTTCGATAGGCAAGGTGGCGACTTCATCGAGATCGGGGAGGGGCGTCCAATCGGGCGGCAGGACATCACGATTCTGGAGGTGGGTAAATAAGCTTTCAATCAGTGTGCAGAACACTTTGGCACGCGTATAGCGTTTATCGGTAGCAGGGACAATCGTCCAGGAACCCCATTCGGTTTCAGTATGTGCCAGCATTTCTTCGATTGCCAAGAGGTATTCCTTGTATTTACGGTGATGTTCCCAATCTTCTGGGGCAACGTGCCAGGCGGTCAGCGGGTCGCGTTCCAGTTTTTTGAAGCGCCGTTTTTGTTCCTTTTTGCTGATATGCAAAAAGAATTTGAAAAGCAGCGTGCCATCATCGGCCAGCGTGCGCTCGAAATCCACGATGTCGTCGTAGGCCTCTTGCCACTGGCGCTTGGGAATCAGGTGTTCCACACGTTCCACCAGAACACGGCCATACCATGAGCGGTCGAAAATCGCCCATTCGCCGTAGGCCGGAATTTTGAGCCAGAAACGCCACAGCCAGGGACGCTTTTTCTCGTAGGTGCGCTCGGCACGAATGGGATACAGTTTGAAGCCACGCGGGTCCAGGCGACGGGTGAGTTGTTGGATAGTGGTGCCTTTGCCGGCCGCATCCCAGCCTTCGAAAAGGATACACACCGGCAGATGTGCATCCCAGGAGGCTTTCTGCAAGGTGTAAAGACGCTGGCGCAGATTGGGCATCCAGGCGCGATACACCGGTTTGGCTAATGTACGGGTTAAATCAATTTGTTCAAGCATGACTTGCCCTCATGGTTGATGAACTCCATATTTGCCACAAACAACGTTCGCAAAAAAATACCGCTGGATGTTCTGTCCTCTGGAATATGGGAGGAACGGTAGATTAAATATATCATCTCAAAAAGAAGGGGAAACGTCCCGAAGGTTTCTTGGTTCATTGGGAATTGGCGTGGCGCGCCGCCAGATGTAGGGCGGAATTAATTCCGCCCTACGGCGTAGTGCCAGATATGAGGACGCATCACGGAAAATCCCAAAGAGCCGGTTTCTTCCAATGCCTGGTTGAACTGCTCAAACCTTTGGGACGGTGTATTGCCTCCCCAAATTATTGAGAGGATACGATTAAATTCTATTTTATCATCAAGTTGTGAGGTTGGATGACGTAGCAGCAATTCCAAATCTGGAGCAAGAAAAGCCAGAAAACAAAGGCCACAGTCGCCATGAAAAATAATTTTCACCACCAGACATGAAAATCTATTTTCAGATC
>DYKW01000221.1 GCA_020722405.1 Anaerolinea thermophila | reverse complement strand
GTAGAGCCCGAAGGCGAAGACAAAAACAAAAACCACAAAATCAGACAAATACATGGGTCTATCGCCCACATCGAAGATCTTTTTGTTGAAAATGTGAGATATGACGAGAAGAACGGCGGCCCCATAGCTTACTGCCCCAAGGGAGAGATATCGGCGGTCCCTGACCGCCTCCCTGAATATCCACCAGAGTATCTTGACCCCTGCCCTGACGCTCCCGGTCACTGTACCGCTTATCTTGGAGATCCCTGACCTGCGTTTCAGGTAATCCACGGCCACTTCCTTGGTCCTCAGTCCCATCCGCGCGGCCTTGATCTGCATCTCCACGGTCCAGCCAAAATCGCGGTCTTCCATGGAGAGCCTTTCCAGGGCCGTCCAAGTGATCGCCCTGAACGGCCCCAAGTCCGTAAACCTCCTGCCCCATATGAGATAAATAAGAAAGACGGCCAGCATGTTGCCGAATCTCTGTGCAGCGGTAAGCGCCCCCTTCTCCACATTCCCCAGGGACCTGCTCCCTATTACCAGATCAAAAGCGCCCGATGCCAAAGGTGTCAGCAGCCTGCACATTTGAGAGAGATCTTCGCTGGCATCCCCATTGGCGAATACCACCATATCAGGGGGGGACTTTTGCAGGTGCTTCAAGGCGGCAAGACAGGCCGAACCGTATCCCCTGGGAGAGGCGGATACGACCTCAGCGCCAAGCGAGGCGGCTTTCCTTGCCGTATCGTCCTCGGAGCCGTTATCGGAAACGATTATTCTGTCCACATAATCCGGACAGCTCGAGATGACCTTCTCTATTCCCCGGGCCTCGTTGAGGGCCGGTATAACAAGAGCTACCGTTTTATTTTTGAACATCGGTCAACCACATCTTGTTGATTCCACTCCACACCCCCACTGTTGAGGGACGATCGAGTTCACGCCCCACCTCAGATCTCCGTAAAATCCCGAGGGTCTTTCTTCTTGTCTGAGAAATGATCGTGCTGCAAAAACCTAAAAATCTGATCCCGCTCAAAAAGCCCGAGATGCAAGGCGCGAAATTTTCCAGGAATGAGGCGTACTTAGCGTACGCCGCAGTGACTGGAAAATTGAAGCAACGCCGCGAGAATCGGGTTTTTTCAGCGGGATCAGAAATGCGCAAGTCAGTTCCTTTTCCATAGGGGACACGCGGGCCCGATGCATTCCCGGTTTTTGGCCGACTGCCGGCACCTGAGCGGGTAATCCGCCTTGAGCGTGACGGAAAGGAGCCTCCGGGACCATTCCACTGCCTTTACGAGGGCGATCCACGAGTCCCGCTGGCAGCAGCGGGCCGCGGCAAAACGGGCCTGCTCCTTGATCACCGATTGGCAGATCACCTGCACTTGCCTGCGCTCCCGCGCCTTCAGGGGGCTCGCCCCCAGGATGAGGCCAAAGGCGATGCCCACCCCAATGGCGGCTCCACATGCACCGGTGAAGGCACAGTTTCCGCCTGGAACAGAGCCTCCCCGCCTGAGGGCGGTCTCAAGGATCCCCTCTGTTACGTGTCCTCCCAAGTTCCTGTAGGTGGCAAGGATCAGCCCCGGCACCAGGATATGGTGCTCCGGCCCGTGCATGGAGATGGATGGGTGTCTGCGGATGGCTTCGAACAGGACTACCATGTCGGTCTCCCGGGTGGTGCGCAGGGCATGGGCGATGAATGCCGCAGCATCCTGGCTGTGACATGTGTCGCAGACGAAGTGTCCCTGCTCGCACACCGCATTTGCCGGAAGCTCGGCACCGCAGAAGAAACAGGTGTGGGTGGCCTCCTCCGGGAGATAACGAAGGGGGGCGCCGCAGACCATACAGCCCGATACATGCCTCTGGGAAAGAAGGGACATGGGCATGGTTCGACCTGAAGATGCGCACGGTCCGCTCCCATGGCGACAGGTCGTT
>DYKW01000220.1 GCA_020722405.1 Anaerolinea thermophila | reverse complement strand
TTTCATGTCTGGTGGTGAAAATTATTTTTCATGGCGACTTCTCAAATTTTTAGGGCAATCCCAAAATGTTAAAACCTTAACGCAAAGCCGCGAAGACGCGAAGGCAGGTGACAGGCGTCAGCGCACAGTGACCCATCCGACCGCAAAATGCAAAATACCCGCCGACTACCAAACTGGGCGAAAAACCTTTCGCCCCTACAAAACGTAATTTTCTTTGTGGCTCTGCGTCTTAGCGTCTTGGCGTTAAAATAGCCACCCCCCTCCCCAAATTTTTGAAAAGATACCATAAAAACTCTAAAAAGCCCTACTTCCTAAATGTGTGTACTGACCGGAGTGTGGCATAATACATTTTATGCTGCGTAAAAACTGGCCTAATCTCGTTGGTGCAATTTTTCTGCTTGCGCTGGCATTCCTGGCTTTGGCCTGGTGGCGCACACCCAAACCCTTGCCGCCCATCGAGCAAACCAAAATCTTGCCCCAGGCAGATATCGTCATCACGTTTTCTGCGCCCATGCAACCCGAAAGTGTGCTGGAGCGCCTGATTCTCGTTCCGCCTCAACCTTTCGAACCAACCTGGGAGAACGCCCGTACCCTGCACCTGCATCCGCAAACGGCCTGGCCGGCCGGGACGCGCTTGCAAGTCGGTGTTGGCGAGGGGAGTCGGGCAGCCGCTTGGCCGCATTTGCCTTCACTGAAAACCGTCACCTGGGAGGTGGCCGTCAGTGCGCCATCGTTGCTTTACTTGTGGCCAAGTAGGGATGCGCCGGCAAATATCTACCGCCTGCAGCCGGCCGGCGGCGAAGTTCAGCAACTGACATCTGACACCACCGGCATCACCGGCTATCATGCTTCGCCCGATGGGCAGTACATTTACTACGCCAACGTGCAGGGAGACCTGTACGTGTTGGATCGAAGCAATGGCGAAAGCCGCTTGCTGCTCGATTGTGGACAGGATGTGTGCGCTAACCCGCAGGTCAACCCATCAGGGACCCAACTGGCCTTTGAGCGCACGCCTACGGATGTGCCCCCTCAACAGGCCTACCCGCAAGTGTGGCTATTGCCCTTGGATGGCGGCGCTCCCTCTCCCTTGGAGAAACGTCACAGCCGCCAGCCGCAATGGAGCCCAACCGGCTGGCTAAGCATCTACCTGCCCAACAAGGGGATTTTCCAGGCCTATCCCCCCCAGGGCGGGGCACCACTCAAATGGGAGAATCAGACCGGTGAAAAAGGCGCCTGGCAACCGGATGGCAGTGCCTTCATCACCCCACAACTCTTTTCTCTGCCCAACGCCTATCTCACGGAGAGCGGTACACTCCTGGATACGCTCGTCAGCCATTTGTTGGCTTACCCCACCACAGGTGCTCCCTCCGAAGACTGGAGCGAAGAACAACCCGTGGAAGACGTTTATCCCGCCATTTCTCCCGATGGGCGGTATCTGGCCTTTGCACGCAAATATCTGGATGCCCAGCGCTGGAGCCTGGGGCGGCAACTGTGGCTGCGAGACCTGCAATCCGGTCAGACGACCATGCTGACCAACACGCCGAGTTATTCGTACACCGCTTTCGCCTGGAGCCCGGATGGCGTCCAACTGGCTTACCTGCGCGCTAACCAGGATGACTTTAGCCTGCCGCCCGAAATCTGGATAATGAATATTGCCGCCGGTGACAAGCCCCTGCGTCTCGTCATTGACGGGGTTGCCCCACAGTGGATTCCATGAAAGCATGGGGAGCGCACAAGCCGTTAACTGTCCCGTTTCGTGTGAAATAGGGTAAAATGCAATCTGTCATACCGAGAATGGGAACCAATCCCCCTGTGCTGCAGTCTATGTGACGGTGATTCCCTGGTTGGCGTGACTTGCTTCTTCGGCAGGCTGAAGTTCCGTCTCACTGCATAGAAGCCGAGTATTTGTTTACCGCCGAGAACGCAGAGAG
>DYKW01000219.1 GCA_020722405.1 Anaerolinea thermophila | reverse complement strand
CTGGACAAGGAGCTTGAAAAACGAGGGCACCGCTTCGCCCGGTATGCCGATGACTGTGCGCCACGAGGGCGCGCAAGGGGCCGCAAGGCCCCCGTGCAGCCAAGCTGCACAAGAGATGGGGGACGGCCCCCCGAAGCCGGCGTACAGGCGCAGGCTTCAAACCACCGGCTGCGGCTGCGTTCAAGAGGCGTGGTCGTGAGCGAGATCGGAAAAGGCCGGGCGAGACCCGGTCAGGTAAGGATTGTGGAGTCGAACGCAAGTGAACCGCTGATGACGTGTCGAAAGCGTAGGGACGATGTCGAAACCGGGGGGGAGTCGTTACTCCGGGACAAGCCTGGGAGAAACCTGTTTACGGCTCAGGCGGCATCCGGCATGAAGGCGGCGAGAACGCAATCCAGGCTCTTGTGTGGAACGTGGGAACCTGTCACCCCGATGCCAAGGGAGAAACGCAAGGGGAAGCCCCCCGAGTGTGAGAGTACCGATGCGGGGTACAGGGACGGAGTCACCCGTAGTAGTGAAGAGAGCCCAGTAATGGGGCTGGAGCGAAGGGGTGGCCCTATCCGGCCGGGTACGAGAGAGCAACTGGCAACAGGAGGACTCTCTTGAACCCGGCGAAGCCCTTTCCCATCAGCAAACGTCAAGTGTGGGAAGCCTACAAGCGAGTCAAGGCCAACCAGGGCGGAGCCGGGGTGGACGGCCAGACGATCCAGGGGTTTGACGAGGATCTGGAAAACAACCTCTACAAACTCTGGAACCGGCTGGCCTCCGGGAGCTACCAGCCCCCGCCGGTCAAGCGCGTGGAAATCCCCAAGGCGGACGGAGGCATCCGGCCGCTGGGCATCCCCACGGTCGCCGACCGGATCGCCCAGATGGTGGTCAAGCAGGCACTGGAACCGGAACTGGAAAGGCACTTCCACCCGGACTCCTACGGCTACCGGCCGGGCAAATCGGCCCATCAAGCGATAGGGCAGGCGCGTCGGCGCTGCTGGGACAACGACTGGGTCGTTGATCTCGACATCAAAGGGTTCTTCGACAACCTCGATCAGACCCTCCTGATGCGCGCGGTGCGACACCACACCCAGGACAACTGGGTCGTGCTCTACATCGAAAGATGGCTGAAAGCCCCGGTGCGGATGCCGGACGGAACGCTACAAGCCAGGACGAAAGGCACCCCGCAAGGGGGCGTCATCAGTCCGCTGCTGGCGAACCTGTACCTGCACTACGCCTTCGATCGATGGATGCAAAGGATGTACCCCAGCATTTCATTCGAGCGTTACGCTGACGATGCGGTGTGCCACTGCCGCACGCAGGCGGAGGCGGAACATCTGAGGGATGCGCTGAAACGCCGATTTGCCGACTGTGGGCTGGAACTCCATCCGGAGAAGACCCGCATCATCTACTGCAAAGACGATGATCGGCGAGGAGACTACCCTAACACCGGCTTCGACTTTCTGGGGTACGGTTTCCGTCCTCGGAGATCGAAAAACCGATGGGGAAAGTTCTTCATCAACTTCAGCCCGGCGGTCAGCAACAAGGCGACGAAAGCCATCCGCCAGGAAGTCCGAAGCTGGGACCTGCCGTTGCGCAGCGATAAGGCACTGGATGACTTGGCGCGGATGTTCAACGCGAAGATATGCGGATGGATCAACTACTACGGCGTCTACTACAAGTCGGCGCTGTACCGGACCCTGAGGGATATCGACCGCAAACTCGTTCTATGGGCCACCCGTAAGTTCAAGCGGCTGCGAGGCCACAAACGGCGGGCGGACCATTGGCTGCAGCGCATAGCGCGGCGACACACCTGGCTGTTCTCGCATTGGCGATTGCTGTATGGACAGGCTGGATAGGAAGAGCCGGATGAGCGGAGACGTTCATGTCCGGTTCCGTGAGCACCTCGGGGGGCGGTTCCCCGGGGTGACTCGACTCGTCATCCTGGTGAAGAGCCGCCGGGCAGGTGAGCGGGTGATGGCAAGCGTCAC
>DYKW01000218.1 GCA_020722405.1 Anaerolinea thermophila | reverse complement strand
CGCCGGCAAATGAGCGTGGCCGTTACCGCCCCGGGGGGACATCAGTTCCCGGCGGGCAGAAGCGCAAGGATAATTTGGTATAATACCGTGCAAAAATCACCGTCAGTGACGGTTGCGCAGGAGTAAAACGCATTTGTTCAACACACAAGCCACGCATTCAAGCAATCCGATAGCAATTTTTCGCAGCATTAAGCAAAACTGGTCTTTGATACTCGACATGACCAAGAGGGAAATTAAGAAGAAATATCGCGGCGCTTTCCTGGGGCTGGCATGGTCTTTTATTAACCCTTTGCTGATGCTCATTGTTTATACCTTTGTCTTCTCATTCGTTTTCAAGGCACGCTGGGGCCTTTCTGAGAGTGAGAACCGCCTCGATTTTGCCATCACCCTGTTCGCCGGGCTGATTGTCTTTGGAATTTTCTCGGAATCTATCCAGCAGTCAGCGGAATTAATCATTAATAATGCCAATTATGTGAAACGGGTGATTTTCCCGCTTGAAATCCTGTCCGTGATTTCTGTCGGGAGCATCGTGTTCAATGCTGTCATGAGCACCGTGATATTGTTGCTGATGCAATTATTCCTTAAAGGTTTTTTCCCGCTCACGGTCATCTTCTTCCCCCTCATTGTTCTTCCCGTCATCCTGTTAGCGCTGGGCGCTTCCTGGTTTTTTTCGGCGCTGGGGGTTTATCTTCGAGATGTAGATCAGCTGTTGGGATTTTTGACCACTCTTTTGTTATTTACTTCGGCCATCTTCTTCCCTCTCTCTGCCTTGCCTGAAAACTACCAGAAACTATTGCGACTGAATCCTTTGGTGATTCTCGTGGAAGAATCGCGCAAGGTCCTTGTGCATGGACAAACCCCAGATTGGCTTTCCCTGGCAATTCCGTTTGTTTTAAGTGGCCTTGTCGCCTGGATTGGCTTCTGGTGGTTTCAAAAAACACGCAAAGGATTTGCCGATGTCCTCTAATGTTGCGGTCAGAGTTGAACATATCAGCAAGATGTACCATCTCTACAACCACACGCAAGACCGACTCAAACAGTCCATCTTGCCCAGGCTGCAAGCGCTGGCTGGATTTACCCCGCGCCAATATTACCGTGAATTTTGGGCATTGCGCGATGTATCGTTCGAGATTGAAAAAGGGGAAACGATGGGGATTGTGGGGCGCAACGGTTCAGGAAAATCCACCCTGCTTCAAATCATTGCCGGCACCCTCACCCCTACCACCGGCTCTGTCACCGTCAATGGACGACTTACAGCCTTGCTAGAGTTGGGTTCCGGTTTCAACCCGGAGTTTACCGGGCGCGAGAATGTGTACCTGGCGGGTTCGATTATGGGCTTTACCCGGCAAGAGATGGACAACTGGTTCGACGACATTGCCGCTTTTGCCGACATTGGCGGGTATATAGACCAGCAAGTTAAATTCTATTCCAGCGGCATGTATGTACGCCTGGCATTTGCCACCAACATCATGGTTCAGCCCGATATTATGATTGTAGATGAAGCCCTGGCAGTGGGCGATATGAAATTCCAGGTGAAGTGCATGAGCGCGTTGCGGCGCAGGCAGGAGACAGGCGCCACAATTTTATTTGTGAGCCACGATGTCAACACCGTCCGCAGCCTTTGCACGCGCGCCATTTACCTGGATGGCGGTCAGATACGTCAGTTTGGTCCTGCGGTTGATGTCGCGAATGCGTATTTTAAAGCCATGCGCGAAGAAATTGACGCCGAGCTGATTCAGGCGCAGCGCAGCCAACGCGCTGGTACAAAAAGGCCAGATGCTCCCCCCAGGGAGTTGCCTGACTTTAAAGATGCGAAACTCCCCAGCCCGGAGCAGATGCGTCGGTTTGAAAATGCCGTCTCCATGTTTCGGATTGGCACAGGCGGTGCGCGCATCTTATATGCCGATTTAGTAGATGATAACTGCCAGCCGCTGGAAATGGTCGAATTTAATCAGAGCGTGCGGGTACACATTATTTTCGAGGCTTACG
>DYKW01000035.1 GCA_020722405.1 Anaerolinea thermophila | reverse complement strand
AACGTTGATTTTCAGGCGATAATTGACCGTCAGCGCTGTGACATCCTGGAATTCCCCAGGTGTACCGTTGTTTTCAGCGGGTGGTGCTGTGGGCGGTGTTTCGGTGTTGCTTTCGGATGTCGGTGTTTCGGCGTTGGTTTCAGGCGCCGATGCTGTGGCTTCCCCACTACTACCAGAGACAGTGGTGGGGGCGGGGGGCGGGTTTTGGTTGCCGCCGGAGAGGAAACTACAGGCCAGCGATAGCCCTAACAGCATGGCAAGCAAAATAAAGAGGGATGTTCTTTTCATCAGGTTACGCTCCTTTGTAGTGGTATGGCATGATTGCCATTTTAGTATTTTCGGCGCTTTGCCGCCGAACATGGTGTAGGATAGGCCTTTCAGCCTACCCTAGGAGTGTGTCTTCTCAATAACTTGGGGAGAGCGACACCGTCCCGCGAAGTACCCGCAGGGTGAAGGTTTGAGCGGCACAATCAGGTTTTTTGAAGAAACCTTCGGGACGTTTCCCCTTCTTTTTGAGATGATACCTAGGAGTAATACGTTGTTATGGTGATTTTGTTGCACCACGATTTTATCATGACATGAAGTTTTAGATTGCACAATGGGTACATGCCGATTTTGGCGTCAAAACGTAAATGACTACCTAGATTTGGAAATTTGTCCACAGATGTCGCAGATGACGCAGATTGGCTAATGCAAAGTGCAGAGTGCAAAGTGCAAAGTGCAGAGTGCAAAGTGCAGAGTGCAAAGTGCAAAGTGCAGAGTGCGCAACTACCCAACTACCCAACTACCGAACTACCGAACTACCGAACTGCCGAACTACCCAACTACCGAACTACCGAACTGCCGAACTACCCAACTACCCAACTACCCAACTACCGGACTACCGGACTACCGGACTACCCAACTACCCAACTATCCGACTACGCGACGAAACGACTACAATCTTTGCACGATTTTTTTCACGCACTCGTCACGCATGAAGCGGGCAGTTATGGGTATAATAGCGTTGTGCCATTTGTGATACATCTGGTAGAAGAAAGAAGATGATATGAACGCTCCCCAACAAGGCAAGACTGTCAGCGCCTCACGTATTACCATCTCGCAGTTGATGCAACCGGAGCACGCCAACCATCATGGCAACGTGCATGGTGGCGTGATTATGAAACTGGTGGACGAAGCCGGCGCGCTGGCCTGTATGCGCCATGCCCAGCGCCGTGTAGTTACCGTAGCAATTGACCGCATGACCTTTCATCAACCCATCCACATGGGCGATCTGGTCATTTTGACTGCCGAAGTTAGTTACGTTGGACGCACCTCGATGGAAGTCCAGGTACACGTGGAAGCCGAAAATCCCATTACAGGTAAACGCGTATTTACCAACGATGCCTTTGTCGTCTATGTTGCCCTGGATGAGCAAGGTAAGGCCACGCCTGTCTCCCCCCTGATTCCAGAAACCGAAGCCGAACGCATCCGCATGCAAGAAGGGAAAAAACGCCAAGCCTATCGTACAGGCCATTGATATGTCTATCCAACCCGAAACGCAGGTTCCTCAGTCGGAAAGCCATACCGAGAGCGGAATCATCCCGCCGCGCTCGCTCAAAGAGTTGATTGACCGCGTCACCGGGCGGCATTTAGCCCCGTTGACCGAAATGGGCGATGCGGGGATTGCCGAAAGCCTGCCGTTCCCCTTTCTGGGACTGGTTGGTCAACAAGAGATGCGCCTGGCTTTGCTGCTGGCACTCATCAACTCGGCAGTGGGTGGCGTACTGCTTATTGGTCCACGCGGCACCGGCAAAACGACTGCCGTGCGCAGTTTGTTAGACCTCCTGCCAGAAGTCGAGCGTAGTCGCTGCTTTTACGGCTGCATGCCCGAAGACATTGAGCAGGGCGGCATAGACGCCGTCTGCCCCGATTGCGCCCGCAAATATGCGATGGGCGAGCCGTTGACGCGCAAAGAGCCTACCCGCTTGGTGGAACTGCCGCTCAACGCTCGCCTGGAAGATGTCGTCGGGGGCATCGATGAGCGCGCCGCGATACATGAGCGTATGCGCCTGCGGCGCGGCATTTTGGCGCAGGCCGACCGCAATGTGCTCTACGTGGACGAGGTCAACCTGCTGGATGATGACATTGTAGATGCCATCCTGGATGCTGCCGCTCAGGGCATGTATACCGTGCGGCGCGGCCCGGTCGCAGCAACCTATCGTTCTCGTTTCTCCTTGATTGGCTCCATGAACCCCGAAGAAGGCCGGCTGCGTCCCCAAATCATGGATCGCTTTGGGTTGCGGGTGGTCGTTCAGGGGATGAAAGACACTGACGGGCGGTTGGAGGCCTACCGACGAGTGCGCTCCTACCTCACCAATCCGCGCGCCTTCATTGCCATGTACGCCGAAGAGACCATGATGGCAAAACAAGAACTGCAGGCTGCCCGGATGCTATTGCCGCAGGTGGTTTTGCCCGATGAAGTTGCCAGGCAGGGACTGGCGCTGATTGATGGGTTGAAGATTGATTCGCTACGCGCTGAAATTACGTTGTTCGAGGCCGCCCGTGCCTATGCCGCGGCCGATGCCCGTGACGAAGTACACCCGGAAGACCTGCGTGTTGTTGCCCCAATGGCCTTGCGCCTGCGGCGTTCGGAGTTCATGAACGCTTATTTCGCCAACCAGCAAGGCGAGGAAGATGAAATTCGGAATTTATTGACGCGTTTTCTGTCTGCTCAAGGAAACGACCACTCTGATTCCCCATCCACTTGAGATGGGTTGCCCATGGAATGCTTATGACCCTTGCCCATCGCGAACGCCTGGAACGTTGCCTGTCCAACGCCGACCTGGATCGGCCGCCGGTAGCCTTGTGGCGCCATTTCCTGGTGTTGGCGGCTATCGAGTCCACCAATGGCCGCCGTTTCATCCTGGGGACGGGCTGTGTGACGCCGGTTACCGCACCGCATGGCAACCTGTGGCGGGTACGTAATGTCGTGGAGGCACGCTGATATGGCAAGGGACCTACGTGTTATTCGTGGAAAAGCACGGGGGATGCGCTTGCGCAGCGTGCCGGGTGATAGCACTCGTCCGATTACCGATCGCGTCAAGGAAGCACTATTCAACATTTTGGGTGCGGATGTCTTTGGTTCCAGTTGGTTGGATTTGTTTGCCGGTACCGGCAGCGTGGGAATTGAGGCCTTGAGCAACGGGGCAGCCTTTGTGCGTTTCCTGGATTTGAATCGCCGCGCCATCCAGACGATTCGCACCAACCTGGAAACCACCCACCTGACCAAGGGTGCAGACGTCCGTCAGGGAGATGCCTTTACGTTGTTGGCGTCACTGGCCGACCGAACTTTTGATTATGTTTACATTGCTCCCCCACAGTATCACGGTTTGTGGAGCAAAGCCCTGCAATTGCTGGACGAACATTTGGACTGGTTAGCCGAAGATGGGTGGGGGGTAGTGCAAATTCACCCCAGAGAGTTTGAAGAAATCCCCTTGCAACATCTGGTAACCTTCGATGAGCGCAAATATGGCTCTACACTATTGGTTTTCTATGCTCGCCGTAGCATAGTGGAGGAATCGGAAGACTAAAAGGAACGCAATTATGGAAATCCCAGATATCCAACCCTATCAAGTGTTACAGCAAGCCTTTCCGGGTATCCCACGTGACGAAGCCGATGAACTGGTGAAGAGTGGGCAGATGCACATCTATCCCGAAGGTGCTGTCTTGTGTCGCGAGGGGGCGGTGGAAGACACATTTTACATTATCTTGGAAGGCGAAGTACGCGTCACAAAAGTCATCAACGATGAAGAAGTGCGTTTGTTGAAACACCTGTACACCGGGGATTTCTTTGGGGAAATGGCGCTAATCCACAACGCGCCGCGTGCCGCCACAGTGCAGGCTGTTCGCCCTACGCAAGTGCTTGCCATTCGTCAGGATGATTTCGATCGCGTGTTGCAGAACAGTAGCAGCATGTCCATGGCGATGGTGCGCGAGGTCAGTCGTCGGTTGCGCGAGAACGATGAAATGGCGATTGATTCGCTGCGTGTCAAGGCCACCGAACTTTCGGCAGCCTATCAGCGCCTGGCGGAAGAAGAATTTGCCCGCCGCGAATTCTTGACTACCATTGCTCATGAATTGCGAACCCCCTTGACGGCAGCCAACGGTTTTTTGCAGGTGGCGCGGCGCACTACGCTGGATGATGCTATCCGACAGTCGTCCCTCGAAACGGTAGACCGTAACTTACAGAAGATCATCACCCTGGTCAATGACATTCTCTTCTTGCAAGAAATCGATCTGATTTTTTCCGAGTTCCAGCCGACCGATATTGGTGCGCTGGTTCTTGACCTGACAAATGCTTACCGCCCTCATGCTGACAAAAAAGGTGTGCAATTACAGGTAGATATTGCCCCTGCTATTCCCAAACTGCCGGCCGATCCCAAAACGTTACAGCGTGCCCTAGCGGCTTTGTTGGATAACGCCATTAAATTCAGCCCTGATGGCGGTACAGTCCTTGTACAGGTAGCACATCGGGAAGATTTGGTGCAAATCATCTTCCATGATACCGGGGTAGGCATTCCCCCGGATATCTTGCCGCGTATTTTCGACCGTTTCTTCCACACCGATGAACTGGGGGAACACTTGTTTGGTGGAGTAGGGCTGGGGCTGTCTATTGCCCGTCAAGTGGTAGAGCAGCATGGGGGACGGATTCACGTTCAGAGCACGCCTGGTAAAGGTAGTGTCTTCGTGGTGGAACTCAAAGTGCCGCCCAAAGAAGCGTGAGGAACCGCCGGTTTGGTGCGCCACTTGTTAGCGGCTTTATAAGGCATTAGTCACGTAGTCGGGTAGTCGCGTAGTTGGATAGTTAGATAGTTAGGTAGTCCGATAGTCCGATAGTCGGGTAGTCAGGCACTTTGCACTTAGTAGTTGGGGGCGCCCTATCAGGCCGAAGATTGTTCCTCCGACGAAATGGGCTTACAGGTCACATGCAGAAAGTGAAAGTTGCCGCGCGCGGGCATCAAATCCAACACTTCCAATACTTCGAAGGTCTCATTCCCCAACTGGACGATATCGCCGACTTCCGGACGGGTTTCGGTATTGACGATAGCCCCTGGGTGTGCCTTGCCTGTTACCACATAACTGATTTTATAAACGGCCATCTCACTTACCTCTCTGCGATGTCAGGTTCTTGTGCCGCAATTTAAATGATAAATCGGCGGCCAGATTGCGCATCACTAAATAACCGATGCGAGCATTCTCCTCGCACAGGCGTTCGAAATCGTTTTTCGAGATAACTTCGATTACCGTTGGAGTTGTGTTAGCACGTACCGTAGCGGAACGTGTCCCCTGGTCTATCAAGGCCATTTCGCCAATCACTTGCCCGCTTCCCAGGTGCACGATGACTTGATCTTCTGCATCGCCTGGCGTGGGCAGAACCACTTCGGCGAAACCTTCCAATACTAGATAGAGCGCATCGCCCGCTTCGCCCTGGGCGGTGATGATCTCACCCTGCCGATATGTTCGCTTTTGGCAAATGCTGGCGAGTTTATCAAATTCCTCTTCGGATAATCCAGCGAACAATTCAGTATTTCGCAATAAATCTTTTGTGTTCATGGCCGTTTCCTGTGTATCGCGTTAGTGGATAAGTTACACTTTATTTATAGCATATTTTTTGTTTGTGGGGCACATTTTGTTCATTCACCACGAAGGCACAAAGGCACGATGATGGCAAGACAACTCACCTATCCTTTGAGATTTCATCATTCAATGCTCCCAACGCACGTCCTGGCGGGGAAAGAATCCGACAGGGGGCTGTAGGCGACGGGCGATCTCGGCCAGCCGTTCTCCACTTTGCGGATAGGGCAGGTCGGGCAATAACTCTGCTAGTGGCACGGCCAGATGAGGACGGTGCCAAATGGTGGTGTCGAGTATTTCCCCATCATAGATCAGGATGTCTAGGTCGAGCGGGCGCGGAGCAAACTTGTCGGGGCCGCGCACCCGTCCAAGCGCGGCCTCCAGCGGGCGTAGTACCTCCCACTTCAGGGTTTTGGCATCCAATGGGGTTTGGATATGCACTGCCGCGTTGAGAAATATCGGGCCATCCACCCCCTCTGGCGGCGTTTGCCAGATGCGAGAACGCGCGACCACTTTGACACGCTGTGCCAGTAGGTGCGCCCCGCGTGGCAGGTTGACTTCAGGCTCGATGTTGCTTCCCAGACCCAGGTAAACGAATTTCATGCAAAATCGTCCTGCGTGCGTTCGATTTCTACGCCAACCGATTCGGAAAAGCGCACTGCCCCTGGCTTTTCCACCCGCACGACGGCTTTTTGCACGCCCGGTTCTTCCAGGCACAGGCGGGCAATGTCGGCAGCCAGGGCTTCGACCGTGTAACGGGCGGTGCTTTCGGCGTGTGCTTGCACCTTCTTGGCAATTGTGCGATAGTTGACGCAATCTTCGATGGCGTCGCTTTCTCCGGCACGGTGCAGGTCGGCGTACAAGGTCAGGTTGATGAGAATCTCCTGTAATTTTTCCCGTTCCCAATCATTGATGCCGATGATGCCGCGTACGCTCAGGTTGCGGATGAACACTTTATCCATAAGAGGCTCTTCAAATCAGGTGGCGACCGCCATCCAAGTGGATGATTTCTCCGGTGATGTAACGCGGCCCGCTCAGTAGAAAGACCAATGCTTGTTGTACTTCTTCCAGATGTGCCCAGCGCTCGATGGGAAGGCCGCGGACGATAGATTCCGCCGCACCCCCATCAGAGGGAGGCAGGACAGCCCCCAGTGCCAGCGCGTTGACGGTGAGACGCGGCCCCAAAGCGGCAGCCAGCGACCGCGTCAATGCCGCCAGTGCGGCCTTGCTGATGGTGTACGGAAAGTGATCGGCTCCCGGACGCAGGGCGCGCCAATCCACGATATTGACAATGCGCCCTATGCCGTCGGAGGGCAAATGCTTTGCAAAAGCCTGACTGAATAGGAACGGCGCGGTCAGGTTGATGCGCAGATGCCGCTCCCAGTCTTCCAGGGAAGTATCGTCCCAGTGTAAGGGGGCGAAGATGGCCGCGTTGTTGACCAGACCGTCGAGTGGGGCGTATTTCCAGGCGCGCGCCACCAGCGCGGCCGATTGGAGGGGGTCCTCCAGGTCGGCTTGCAGCAAATAGGCGGTGCGCTCCAGAGTAGCAATCTGTGTGGCAGTCTCTTGTGCTTGCTGGTATGATTTGCCGTAGTGGATGACCACATCACCGCCGGCTGCGGCAATGCCCAACGCCAATGTGCGCCCTAGCCGGTGAGCACCGCCGGTAACGAGAAAAGTCTGTCCTTTTAGAGGGGATTCAACGGTCTGAGAAACGTTTGTCATGCTGGCTTTTAAAATGGTATGGATTGCAATGGCCAACGATTAGCGTGTCCGAAGGTACGCCTCAAGCGCCTTTTGGCAAGGCATATTGTACTCGTTCTTGCAGCCAATGCCACAATTCGGGATAGGGTGTTTGTTGAAATTCTCCCATGATGCCCAGCACCAGGAGGTATGCTGTCGCACCCAGCCCAATAGCGAACCATAAATTGCCTGGTTGTACGAGCCACAATGCGCCGCCCATCCCGGCGGCCGCCAGCCCTGGGCGCCACAGCAGCGCGAACATACGCGGTGCCTGTTTGAAGTGCTCGGCGGCGATCCACTGACGTACCCCAAAAACCGCTATGGACGTTCCCAGAAAGGCCCATGAGGCACCCATGTAGCCCCAACGCGGCGTGAACAGCAGGTTCAGGAGCACATTCAAACCTACTACTGTGCCAATGACGGGTACGAAACGGCGCATTTTTTCGCCAGTGGCAATGAGCAGGGTGCCGGTTGGGCCGCTCACCACCTGGAACAGGAAAGCAAACGCCAGAATGCGCAGTGACGCACCGGCCGGTGCATAACGTCCTCCGAACAACATCGTGATAATCGGTTCGGCCAGTATGCTTAACCCCGCTGCTGCACCAACACCGAAATCGGCGAAGAAGCGCAGCGCACGTAAAAAAAGCATGTGAGTTTTTTGTCCCGAAATGCGCCAGCGTTGTGCCAGCAAGGGTAACAAGGTGGCCGAGGCGCTGGCGCTTATGACGCTGGTTAGGTCAATAACTTTTTGGGCTGTGCCGTAGGTGGCTACGTCGGCCATGCCCCGCGTTTGCCCTAAAATCAAAATATCGCTCCAGCGCAGGGCTACACTGTAGGCAATGAGTACACTGATGGGAAGTGCCATGCGCAGTAACTGCTTGCACAAGGTGAAATCTACTTGTTTTTGCCAGCGGACCTGCCCGCGTACCAGTACGCCGAGAGTGAAGGCAGCCCCTAAAATCATCACACTACTGAAAAACATGACCTGTGCTCCCACGCCGAAGCCCTGCCATGCCAGTGTCAGGCCGCCCAGAGAAGCAACGATCAGCGTTAGGCTGCTGGCGAGGGCTTGTAACTCCATGCGTTCCAGGCCGCGTAGCACAGCATAACCGGTTTGGGTGAGCGTGCCGGATACCACGGCCAGGCTGGCCACCACAATCCAAACGCGTAAAGCATCCGGGTAGCGCCCCAGGAAGGCAATCGTGCACAGCAATAATCCGCCACCTAGCCCCAAGAAGCCGCTGACGATTAGCCCGTTGAATAGAAGCAGGCCGGCGCGTTCGCGTTCGGCTGCAGTTTCGCGCGTCAACACTTGCGAAAGCCCCAGGTCGCTCAAGGGTACCAAAAACCATACCAGGGAGAGCACGGTAGTGTACCCGCCGAAATCATCGGGCGTCAACTGGCGTGCCAAAATAGCCATGAGTACAAAATTGAGCGCCTTTCCGAAAATATCGGCGGCGCTCAGGGCGAGGGTATTTTTTAGGGCGCGTTCCAGGCCGGTCATAGCGGAGTGCTTGGCACGGGTTTCGATGTATCTACGAGGGGGAAAATGGGCTGTTGTAACAAGTGCACAATGCGCTGATACGCTTGGGTTTTGCCATCCATGGCCTGTAAAGTCTGTTGTAGGGCGCGAGCACTAGCGTGCATGGCTTCATGCGCCAGTACACCTGCTACTGCCTCACGCAATGTCGCCGGCTGCAAAGTAGGTTCGGTTCGTACGTACAGACTGTATGTTTTTTGATTCCAGGGTAAACCACCGCGCCAGCGCACGTTGAGTTTTTGGTAGGGTGCATTGCTATACCGTAGATTGATGCCCGCACCGGCGCGTTGGATTAACCGCCCGTAGTATTCTTGTTCGGTGTGGAAGGGGATGGTAATGGATGGCAAGCCGTGTAATAGGATTTCCATGCGCGTATAGCCCCCGTGAAAGATGACCGCGCTAGCACGTGGCAAAATATGTTCGTGCGCGACCCAGGGGAACAGATGAACATTTGGGGGAATCTCGATATCTGCGGGAGGCTCTAGACCGCCGGTGGAGATGACCACCTGGTAGGGTTCTTTGCCCAGTGCGGTGAGCAGCAGGCGCAAGAAGGCCGGATCTCCGGCAATGCCACCGGCTCCCCCAACGGTGACGTACACTAGTGGATCGTTACCCAGGCGCAATAACCATTCTGGCGTTGGCGTGCCTTGAGGGGCGCGTACCATTGGCCCAACATAAAATGTGCGCGGTGGCAGTGTGGGCATGGGGTCGAGCGGCAGGATGGAGGGCAGGAGCAATAGATCGCCATCGAGCAACTCGGTACTCCGGCCCAGCGGAGGTAGATTGAATTTCTTTCGCACCGGGTCGAAAACGGAACCGATGTCGGGAACATCCATTTCTTTGGGTGAAGTTTCCCACCATACCAGTGGCACGGGTTGAGGATGGGCGACTGACTTGGCAATTTGAACGACCGGTAGCCCGCTGATTTTCCCGATGAGATGGGTTAGTGCATAGCCATCGCCTACCAACGCATCTGGGTGTACTTTATCGATAATGTCTAGTGCTTCATTGATTGCTTGTTGCACAATACGCGGGTGGTCGAAGCCGTCGCGCGCAATCTGATATGCCATGTCGCTTACATGCACATAGGCCAGGCCAGTATTGTGCCGCTGGGTATAGCGCGGTGTCTGGAGTTCGCATACCTTGAAGCCGGCCTGCGCCACACGAGTTTTATGCGGCCCTCCGATGGCAAATACCGGGTTACCTCCATGCATTTGCAAGGTTTCGGCGAGTGCCATACAACGGGCGATGTGGCCGAATCCGCCGCCCAGGTAATTGGGGAAAAAGAGCAAGGTTGTCATGTTTTTGAGAGTGGGAACAGATAGCATTGACGTGCTCATTGTATCCCTTGCCAGGTGGGGTTTACCTGCCAGAAATGCAAGGAAGGCGCCGTCGAGCGAGGTATAGTCCGCTGACCGATAGGCCAATCAGGAGCAATATGTGGAGTGTGGCGTGGTTTGTTGTAGAAGCGGCTTGCAGCCGCGTCAGGTTTAAGGCGGTGGGTTGACCATCGGACAGGGCAAAAGGAGAAAAAGCATTTACATTCAGTGCTCGCACCCATTGCCAGTTTCCTTGGCTGCCGCGACCGCCGAAGGTTTGCTGTTCCCACTGGCCACTGCCCAGGTAATGCCACACTTGCGGCATGGCGTTGGCATTGGCTTCCCCATTGCTGTAGTACAGGGTTAAATCGACGGGTTGTGGATTAGTGGGGGTGATTTCGAAACAGCGATGCACGGTATTGCGTAGATTGCCGGACTGTCCGCAGGGTTGTCCGCCCCTAATAGCGGCCGTGACCGCCCCCAGGGTGGGATTCGACCCTGTGGGGCGCAGGTACACTCCAAAGTGTCGGGTCAGGAGCCCATCATGGGTGTAGATAAACCCCAGGGCGCAGCCATCCCCTGTAGTGCAGGTGGCATCCACTTGGGCCGTTTGTTGCAGCGTGCCCAGATTGGTTACTGTCCCATTGGCACTCAGCGTATACGTTCCCATGTCCAGCAGCGCGCCGGCTTGGATGCTTAGGTCTTGGGCGTGACCGTCGGCGCTCAATGTGACGTTGTTTCCTGACGGGATGATGACGTGTGTGTTGCAGGTGGGGAGTGTGCCGCCCCAATTCGCCGGGGTATTCCAATCTTCGTTGGCATCTCCTTGCCAGGTGAGCGTTTCGAAATTCGCGGATATGATGGTCAGCCCGGTGTTCTGGCGTATTTCAAAAGTTTCGCAGCCATCATCTGAACGATAGTAATCCAGCAGGGCGTGTTGCCCGTTGACGCCTAGGTATAGGTTGCGCACTTGGAAGGCGCCGCTTAACCGTGGTTGGAAAGTGACCTGTGTGCCCTGCACCTGGATGCCCAGTGCTGTGGAAATCAACCACATTGGCATGGCGGTACCCTCGATGTACATGCTGGATTCGAGCATGCGCCCTGGAATCTGGCCGTTGTATTCCATCATGGTTTCGTATGGTCCCATTTGTAGCCAGGAATCGAGGAAGAGATTGGCATACTGGTCGCCATGCGTGGTGTCTCCCAACTGGTAGTAGCCAATAGGCGCCAGCGCAGGAAGCATAGAGAAGAAACCGCCTTCCATGATGTAGCCGTTGTTGTAGGCTGGTGAAATCCCGTAGCCGCCATGATCCATGAAGTGTTCGCTGTCAGTGCTCATCCAGTGTACATCACCGCCTGGTTCGAAAAACACGTCGGGTGTGGTGTAGGTGTTGAGCACCTCGGCTTTGTGTGTTTCACCTATGTTGCCTCGCAAACTGAAGAGCAAATTGTTACTCCATTTGTCCTGATATTGTTGCCCGTTAGTTTTCCCGTCGCCATTGCGTTGGTCGGCGTAAGGCATATAAAAAGTCTCCGCAACATCCCAGAAGGTGCTATCGAAGGCAGCGCGCATTGGAACAACATAGTTCACCCGTAAATCGGTGGCAGCGGCATGATCGCCTAGGGCATCCAGTAAGTCGGCGGCGGCCTCGTAGGCATAGATAGTGGCTGCACTCTCCGATGGATACACCCCGTCCAATGTGCTCAGGTCGGCCACCGACATCATGATGTGGGGATACAGATTGCCGTCTGGTGTAAATTCCTGGTCATAGACGGTATTGAATTGTTGTAAGGCCGTGATGCTGGTGTTGATTGTCGCTGCTTGACTTTGGATGAAGGGCAGATCCCCGGTAACTTGATAGTAGGCACGCAGCCCTAGCAGGTATTCAGTGTCGCTGTGCACGTCGGAGAATTGCCGACGGTTGTAAATGCCATTATCGGGCAGGTAGATGAGCAGATCGGAGATATTGCCTCCGTACCATGCCGGTAGCGGACTTGGACCGCCCAGATCGAGTTTCCACCAGTACATGTCGGTGCCTACGACCGGTGGGGAAGGGTAGACCTGGGCCGCCAGTTCTTCCAATAAGGCACGGTAAGTAGCCTGCCAGGCGGGAGGCAGCAATGCTGGATACGAGATAAGAGGCAGCAATGAATCAGGGGTATAGATGAACAAACGGTCAGCGGCATAGACCTGTCCATCAGGGTTGAAGAGATAACTGTTGAGCAAATTTGCCAGCATAGAAGTCAAGGTGATCCCTGGCAAGGCATCGGCTTCCATGATGGGCAATTGACTGAGTGTATTTAGTCGTTCGTCACACAGGGCTTCCCAAGCGGTAACCGGATTTGTGCGCAATGCTTCGGTGAGTACGGTGGTGCCGATGTAAAAATATTGCGTGCTTTGTGCCTGGGTGGTCAAGGCGACGCGCCCGTCGTTGTATCCACCTGCAATGGTGGCATCGAGCGTATCCGCTTGCAGGTAGTCATTCAGCGGCAGATTGTTAGCACTCCACCCTAGCAACGGTTCGCTGGCGTACACGAAGGCTTGAATGTGTTGGTGGGTGCGTGCCCAATAGGCTAGTTCATCACCGCTATTCATCTGTGCTGTGCCCTGGATGGCTTCTTGGACACCGTCGTAAGCCAATTGGGTATCGGCGGTGTTGTGATATTCCACCCCATAGGTGTACGAGATGGCCGGTTCCAAATCGGTGGCAAAGACCAGCCGGGCATCGGTTGGATCGTCCAGTGTGATCGCAATAACCGCCACAAAGTCATCTGCATCTATCGTCAGTAAGGTTAACTGGACAGTAGCATGGCGCCCCAATAAATTGACGCGATATCCGACGGAGCCGGGTTCCAGTAGATAAGAGCTGATATTTCCTTGAGAAAACCAGCCTCGCTGGATTTCTTCCCCATCGTCAATCACCATTCCGATTTTAGATAGGTGTGAGAGCACCCAGGCATCATGACCCTTGACGCGCAAAATGTCACCCGGCATAGCACCGGCAATGCTGCTGTTTTCTGAAAATGCAAACGTGTTTCCTATGTTGGGCAGGCCGTTGAGTGCTATGGCCCCCATTGGGCCTACGAAACTGATGAAGTCCCACGGAAATGTATTGTTTGGAGTCGTGATTTCAACTTCGTAGGTGGTCTCATTCCAAGTGGCGGTATAGGATGCACCTCGTCGTCCGGTGAAGGTGTAGCCACCGGTTTGTGCATGCGCTGAAAAAGGCGTTGCCAGAAAGGTGCTAAGCAACACCATACACAACAGGGTATGAATGAAATGTCGCATAAGAATTTCCTCGTGTATCTGATCTGAAAATAGATTTTCATGTCTGGTGGTGAAAATCATTTTTCATG
>DYKW01000034.1 GCA_020722405.1 Anaerolinea thermophila | reverse complement strand
GCACCGGCTCGGCAGCAACCGCCGGACTGGGGTCCGGCGCTCCCAGGAGCCGGGCATGGGAGCCTGCTGTGCTCAAACAGAACGAAAGCGGTGTTTACGCTGGCCTTTTCCACCGTCATTGGGGCGGCTTCCGCACTGCCCGGCGGATTGGGGGCGGCAGAGGCCTCCATTGTGGGCATGCTCATCTTGTTGCTGAACACTTCACAGGAAACCGCGGCGGCTACCCTGCTGATTCGCTTTGCTACCCTGTGGTTTGGCGTTGTGTTAGGGCTGCTGACCTGGCTGTTCTCGCGTGATTTGCTGGGCATGAAGCCGGAGGCTGATGCCAAACGATAATAAAGGGTCTTTGTATCATCTCAATAACTTGGGGCGTCTGAGCGTTTTTACCACCAAGACACCAAGACACAAAGCCTTCGAACTTGTTCCTTCGTGCCTAAACCCCCACCCCCGGCCCCTCCCCCAATTTTGGGGAGGGGAGGACTGTATTGGGGTGTTTTTGGGGCACAAAGTGCCCCAAAAACACCCCTGAAAGCATCTCTCCCCCCTTCCCTGTGAGGGAAGGGGGGAGCAAGGGGGGATGGGTGAGAGCACCACGATTGGTTGTAAGTGTTTACAGATTTCTAAACTATGCCAACCTTTGATGAACGCTCGATGAAAAACAAACCAACGCTGAACACCGAATTTCACTGTCATACCATCTTTTCCAAGGACAGCCTGACGCGCCCGGAGCAACTGGTGGCCGCAGCCCGCCGCAAGGGCATTGACCGCTTGATCGTCACCGACCACAATACGATTGCCGGCGCGCTGGCCTGCCAGGCCATTGACCCGCAGCGGGTGGTCGTCGGCGAAGAAATCATGACCACCCAAGGGGAACTCCTGGCATCTTTTGTGCAGGAGGAAATTCCGGCCGGCTTATCTCCGCGAGAAACGATTGCCCGTTTGCGCGCGCAAGGGGCATTCATCAGCGTTTCGCATCCCTTCGACAAGTTTCGCAAAGGCCATTGGGCACTGCCCGATTTGCTGGAAATCCTGCCGTTGGTGGACGCGATAGAAACCTTCAACGCGCGCTGTATGTGGCCGGGGTTCAACAGCCAGGCACAACGCTTTGCGCGGCGATACGACATCCCCGGCACGGTCGGCTCGGATGCCCATGCTACTTTCGAGGTAGGACGCGCCACCCTGGTATTACCCGATTTTCACGATGGGGAGAGCCTGCGCCAGGCCATCCAGCAGGCCGAAAGCGGGCCGTTGACGCTCTCCATGCCCTGGGTACACCTGACTTCACGTTACGCGGTGTGGTACAAGGCACGCCAACGCAGGCAACAACAATGATTGCGGGAAGGTACAAACATCAGAGAGACAAACCCGAAATACCCTTGACCTATACGCCATAACGGGTAGAATACAGGCAAGAACGTAACCCTGGGGCGGTGGCGGAATGGCAGACGCCGTGGACTTAAAATCCACTGAGGGCAACCTCGTGTGGGTTCGACTCCCACCCGCCCTACTGGATATGAAACAGCCCATCCTTTGGATGGGCTGTTTTGTGTTGCGAAAAATGCCTTAATGCAGGATGACGGGGATGGAGGTAGTGTAGATGGCCTGGTACATCCAGTGCGTTGCCAACACTTGGGCGTCACGTCCCCCTAGAAAGTGCAGGTAGGTATCCAGCGGCACAGCAATTGCGCCCGGCGATAGGCCCTCCGGCAAGGTCTCCATGGCATTCCAGGTCTCGTTGCTTTCGTAGTACACCCAGCCTTGCGGCGAGGCAGTTTGCAGGTCAAACACGTACACCAACCCGGCCAGTTCGGCTCCTACGGGTCGGCGTACTGGTTGAGGCAAAGATAAAGCCGTACGCCAGGGGCCTTCGGGGGTATCTTCACGCGCCGGGGCGTAAATCAGGTGACTATCCAGCCCGCCGGTGGCATTTTCGCCGCCCACAAGGTGAATGCCGGCATCGGTAGCAGCAGCCAGCGCCCAAGCACGCGGGACCTCAAGGGATGGACGCGTTTCCCAAGTGTCGCTTTGCGGGTCGTAAACCCATACGTCGGTGGTGTACTCGTGCCCATCCCAGCCGCCAAACAGGTACAGACGTCCCTCGAAGGCCGCCGCGGCCACGGCGGTACGCGGGGTCGGCAGAGGAGCGCCCTGCGACCACTCGTCTTGACGGGGGTCGTAGATTTCCAAAACTGCGGTCGGTTCACCCGAGACGGTACGCCCGCCCGGCAGGTAAATTTTTTCTCCCAGCAGCACCGCGTTGACCTCACTGACAGGGGTAGGTTTATCGGGCAGGGGTTCCCACTGTTCCTCTTGCGCAACGAAACGCCAGGCGTGCGCGGTGAAGCCGTTTTCGTCTTGGCCGCCAAACAGGTAGAGCGCACCGTCGTAGGCCGCCGCGGCGGTATCTGAAACGGCTTGGGGTAAATCGGGGGCTGTTTGCCAGCGAGAGAGTTCTCCACCATCGAGGATGTCAACCGCCAGGGTGGGGGTGGGCGCCGGCCGTAAAATGAGGCGCGCCAGGAAGAGCGCGGCCATCAGGGCCAGGGAAATCATCAGGGCAAACGCGAACCACCTGCGGGGGCGTCGGGCTGTGGTTTCCGGGGGGACAGAGGAAATCTCTTGGGACGCCGCGCTCTCCGGGGAGGCTTCTTCCGTCTCAATTTCAGAGGAAAGGAGAGAACTTTCTAGCAAGCCATTGTGCACTGCCCACATGCTGGCTTCGGTGCGAGAACTGACTTCGATTTTGGCGTAAATGTTGCGCAGGTGTACTTTGACCGTATTCGGGCTGATAATCAGTTGATGAGCAATTTGTTTGTTGGTGGCACCGGTGGCCAACAAACGTAAGATTTCTATTTCTCTTTCGCTGAGAGGATTTTCGGATGTCGGAATCATATCAGAGCAGGTAGAGCATCGGGGTTAGAGGATGTCGAAACGATTAACGTGCAAAACCAAATACCGTAACGAGGTGTTGGATTGCAAGGCGTGCCGGACAACCTCCAGCGCCTTGGGAACTTGCGGCTCATCCAGGCCAATCATGAGGGTCTCGGTATGACGACTGAGGGGATTGGGCTGTGAGGAAATGGTGGTTATGCGATAACCAACCTGCACCAGTGCCGCCGAGATGTTCGCTCTTTGGCTTTCAGGGGGAAATAGGATCAGGAGTTTCATGAGTTTTGGTTGCTGATTTCAAACGCTTTCGGCCTGGAGTTCTCCGGCTTCGTCGAGCGGCAAAACATAAACCACCGCACGTTTTTTCTGCGGGTCGGGAGAGGGAGGGCAGTTGTTTTCTACAATGTCAACGGCCTCCGCCGCGCGTCCGGCGGGTGCAATCACGGTAAAGGTGGAAAAGCCGGTGCTAAACCAACCGCTACTGGTGCCGATTTCCATGCACTCAAAGCCAGCCTGCGTTAGTGCTTGCAACACTTCCTTTTTGTATTGATCGGAGATGCTTGCGAAGAGTAATTTTGGGGATTCAGAGTTCATGGTATTCTTCAACTTCCAACAGAAAGATTACGGCACCGCCCACGCGAACACGCTTCGAACGCCAGGGGAAGGCTCGCGTAGCGGTTGTATTGGGTGCCAACATGGCACGACGGCGGGCATGACGACGTAGTACGCTCAGAACCCGCTCTTCCATAGGGTGGGGGAAACCAATCAGCAGGGTAACGTTGTTGATCTGCAGAAAGTCGCCTTTGCTGGGCAGCCGACCTAGAGAGACGCCAAGTTTCAAGAGCGCCGCTGTAATGGCTTCCACATCTTTGGATTGGACAATGGCTAACATCAGACGGTCGATTTTCTCACCGGTTTGAGCGCCATACAACAGGAAAGGAGCGCTGTCTTCGGTGGTCAGGGCGTGGTCAATTTCACCAACCAATTCGGTATATGTCTCTTCTGAAATCACGCCATCGTGGAGCAAATCTAGCAGAACGTTACGCTGGACGCGTAAGGCTTCCCGGCGGGCGTAGTCCAGTTCGTCGGCTTCGATGGTTGGGTTGGCTTTCAACACTTCGGCAATGGCTTCACGCAGCGCGTCGCGTTGTCTTTCCAACATTGGCGAGATGTGTGACCAGGTGTAAGGAGAAAGCCCCCCCCTCTGCGCCAGGCGTTGCAAGTACTCATGCGAGTTATGGGCAGCAACGTAGCGTGCGTGACGGCGCTTGTACTCGTTATACCGCTCGGAATGGTGCACCAATTTCAGCCATTTTGTCAAGCGTTCCATAGAAAACCCTTGCACCAGCAGGGTGAACAATACCACACCAAAAGCCATGGCCTGCAAGCGTTCCAACGGCAAACCAGGAATGACCGGCAGGCTCAAGACCAATGCCAGCGGAATCGCGCCGCGCAGGCCGCCCCAATACAAGATATGCCGCCAATTCCAGGGGATGTCGCTAAAAAGGGAAAAGAAGTACACCCCAACAGCCCGGGCAACCAGTGTGCCAACGATGGCCAGCAGGATGGATTGCCAGTTTTCAATCAATAGAGAAATTTCAATCGTTAATCCAATGAAAAGGAAGACCAATGAGTTGGCGATAAAGGCCGCGTATTCCCAAAAGTTGGCGACGACCACACGTGTGGTGGCGGACATGCCGCGCGGCCCTACGTTGCCGTTCACCAAACCGGCGGCAACCACAGCCAACACGCCGCTGACGTGCAAAAGTTCTCCCATCAAATAAGCCCCAAAAGCCAATACGGAGATTAGGGTGTTCTCGACCATAGGATTGTCCACGTTGCGAATGAGTTGGGAGACAACCAATCCCAACACTACGCCCAACATCACGCCACCACCGGCCACACGTAAGAAGCCGGCGAGCCCATCTATGATGTGGAAGGAATCGGTGCGCACAGCCGTCAACATCAGGCCAAACAGGACAATGGCCGTGCCGTCATTGAACAGGCTTTCTCCCTCCAAGATAATCTGCAAACGGTTAGGCGCCCCCAATTTACGGAATAAGGCCACCACCGCCACCGGATCGGTCGCGGCGATGAGGGCACCAAAAACAAGCGCAGCATCGAAGGCAATCCCAGCCCCCCATGAGACAATACCTGCCACGAGCAGCATGTTGACAATCACTCCTGGAACAGCCAGTAAGGCGATGAGCGTCCAGTTGCGCTGCAGGTCCTCCATGCGGATGTGAAAGGCGGCTTCGAAAATGAGCGGCGGAACCAGGAGATAGAGGATGATTTCCGGGTCGATTTCAACGTGCAGGGTTGGCATCAGGGTAAGCGTCAGGCCAATCAGCACCAGGCCAACGGTGTAGGGTACGCGCCAACGCTCGGCGAAAATAGCCACTAGGGATGCCAGGAGCAACAGGATGATGATGATTTCTTCGGGGAGGATAATGCCGGAGGTCAAGTTTTCCATGAAGTTTTCGATGTGATGTTTAGGTGAATGACAGTCTGTATCCCGAGAAAGATATTCGGCCTGGAAAAGCAAGGGCTATTATACCGGAGTTTCGTTTGGTAGTTGGGTAGAAACGCTATTCACTGATGCCTGACACCTAAAACGCCTGATTACGCCAACTCCTATCATAACTCTTTCACAATTGTTCGTTGCAGAATGCGTCCATTTGTGGTAAATTTTACATATCATCAGCATGGCTCACCGACACCATGCAAAATGTGAAACAAAACGTCCTCTCCAGCCAAATGAAACGAGGAACCTCCATGCCCCTTGAAAACATTCCTGACATTGTCGTTGGTCGACTGCCCCGCTACTTGCGTACACTGACCTACTTAGAATCTCAAGGCAAAACTGTTGTCTCATCGCAAGAGTTGGGAGATGACCTGGGTATTTCGGCAGCACAGATCCGCAAAGATCTCTCTATGTTTGGAGAGTTTGGCAAACAAGGCACCGGGTATGACATTGCCTTTTTGCGAAAACAACTCAGGAAAATCTTGAAAGTCAATCGCACCTGGGATGTAGCCGTTGTTGGCGTTGGAGATATTGGCAGTGCGTTGGCACGTTACCAGGGATTTGCCCATCGCGGCTTTCAGGTTCGCCTGCTCTTCGATAACAACCCTTCGAAAATCGGGCATAGCATCAGCGGTATCACCATCCAAAGCATAGATGAGATGGAAACAGCGCTCAAGGAGGCCGGCATCCAAATCGCCATGCTGGCGGTACCCATACAAGCCGCCCAAGAAATCACCGACCGGTTAGTCGAAGCCGGGGTAAAGGCTATTCTAAACTATGCGCCAATTAACATCAGCGTTCCTCCCCATGTACACGTGCAATACATCGACCCCGCCATCCATTTACAACACATGACCTATTATTTGGAGTCCCCGGAAGATTAACCGCGGCACCCCGCGATGTTTCTCCCCCTTACAGACAAACCGGACTTTCAAGGGGCTGCCGGACGCTGCGCTCCCAAAGTTTCTCCCATCTTTGATGGGAAACAAAACACTCCCCCGCTGATACGGAGGAGTGTTGATTTACGGGAGGCTATCAGGCAGAGGGCAGGTTACGTCCAATCGCGGCGCGCACACTGGGGGTCAGCGCGCGGGCCGCGCCTAAAACCGTCGTGTGCCGCGGCTGCTCAACCAGATAGGCAGGAATGCCTAATTCGCGCGTAAGCAATTTGTCGATGCCGCGCAACAATGCACCACCACCACACAACGCCAGGCCATGATCGATGATATCCGAAACCAGTTCTGGGGGTGTTTTTTCGAGCACCCGGCGAGCAGTCTCGGCAATGCGTTTAAGGGGCTCCTCCAGCGCCTCGACAACTTCATCCGTAGTCAGGCTAATCGGCCGCGGTAGACCGGAGACCTGATCTTGTCCCTGGATGTCGATGCTATCACTTTGTTCTTGGGGAATAGCCGCCCCAATTTTGATTTTGATTTCTTCAGCAACGCGTGACCCAATGATTACGCCATACTTGCGGCGGGTATAGGAGACAATCGCCTCATCCAACGTGTCTCCGCCTTCGCGTAAGGTCTCAGAGGTCACAATGCCATACATTGCCAGCACAGCCACCTGGGTAGTGCCCGCGCCCAGCGAAAGCAACATGCTTCCCACCGGGGTACCAATCGGCAAGTCGCTCCCCAAGGCAGCAGCCAATGGTTGAGGGATGAGAATGGCTTCCCGCGCGCCGGCTTCCATCACGGCTTCATGGACGGCGCGACGCTCCACGCTGGTAATGCCTTCAGGGATCGAGATCGCCACTGTGGGACCGCCCAACACAAAGCCACTGCGCACATTCCGCAGCAAGGCTTCCAGCAAGATGACCGCGATTTCATAATCGGCAATCACGCCATTTTGAAGAGGGCGCACCACCTCGATGGTATCGGGGACGCGCCCTTCCATGTCCGCGGCTTGTTGACCAATTTCAACGGCCTTGGCTTCATTAACAGCAATCGCGACCACCGTAGGCTCCTCGGTCAAAACCGATTCGCCAAAGGCAATGCGCGTGAATTGCGTTCCCAGGTCAATGCCCAAATCGCGCGAGAATAATGCCATACTCAAGCGTCCTTAGCACCCTGCTGTTCGTCCCGATGCGCGTGAGTCACCGTACGTTTATAGCGACGCACTGCATCCAATCGCAGTTGGGAGCGGCGCAATGCCGCTTCCATGCGCAAGTAAGCATCGGCATCCGGGGGTGGCCCTTTCTTGATGAATTCTTCTGCACGCTTACGAGCGGCTTCCGCGCGGGCAATGTCGATTTCGGCCACATTTTCGGCCGCATCTGCCAGCACGGTAACGATGTCCGGCTGCACTTCCACAACGCCGCCAGCAATAGTGAAGATTTGCTCTTCCCCGCCGCGGCGTACCTTCAAGATGCCATATTTTAGTGTGGAAATGAGCGGCGAGTGATTTGGCAAAATGCCCATCTCGCCGTCAACACCCGGCACCACCACGATATCGGCATCTCCCTCATACACTGTACGGTCTTGAGAGACAATTTCTACACGAATGGTCATGCCGTTTCCTTTCGATGATTATCCAACTTCCGCCAGACGTTTGGCCTTTTCAACGGCTTCGTCAATGGTACCGACCATCATGAAAGCCTGTTCGGGCAAGTCATCATACTTGCCATCCAAAATCTCGCGGAAGCCACGTACCGTTTCCTTCAAGGGGACAAAGCGTCCCGGAATGCCGGTGAACTGCTCGGCTACAAAGAAGGGCTGCGAGAAGAAACGTTCAATCTTACGAGCACGCGCGACGATGATTTTATCGTCTTCGCTCAACTCGTCAATACCCAAAATGGCGATAATGTCTTGCAAATCTTTGTAGTGCTGCAGTACCTGCTGTACCTCACGCGCGGTGTGGTAGTGTTCCTCCCCCACAATGCTGGCGTCGAGAATACGCGAGGTAGAGGCCAGGGGGTCTACAGCCGGGTAAATACCTTTCTCTGCAATGGAGCGTTCCAGTGCGATGGTCGCGTCCAGGTGAGTAAAAGTAGCCACAGGCGCCGGGTCAGAGTAATCGTCGGCCGGCACGTACACGGCCTGCATGGAGGTAATCGAACCGCTGCGGGTGGTGGTAATACGCTCCTGCAATTCACCCATTTCGGTTGCCAGGGTGGGCTGATAACCTACTGCGGAGGGCATGCGCCCCAACAAGGCGGAGACTTCGGCACCGGCCAAACTAAAGCGGAAGATGTTATCGATAAACAACAGTACATCCCGGCCATGATCACGGAAGTATTCGGCCATTGCCAGTGCCGATAAGGCAACGCGCAAACGCGTTCCAGGAGGCTCATTCATCTGCCCATAGACCATCACGGTATCCTTGATAACGCCCGATTCGAGCATTTCACGATATAACTGTGTGCCTTCACGGGTGCGCTCACCCACACCGGCAAACACGGAATTCCCTTTGTACTCCGTAGCCACCGAGCGGATGAGTTCCATGATGATAACGGTCTTGCCTACACCGGCGCCCCCAAAGATACCCGTTTTACCGCCTTTAGTGAAGGGCGCAATCAAGTCAATGACCTTAACACCGGTCTGAAAGACTTCTACACCGGTAGATTGTTCACTAAAGGGCGGCGCCAAGCGGTGGATGGGATATCTCGCGCTGGCCGGTACTGGCCCTCCGTCGTCCACCGGGCGGCCAAGGACGTTGAAGATGCGCCCTAAAGCAGCATCACCCACGGGAACGGTAATCGGTGCACCGGTACGCCACACTTCTACGCCGCGTTGCAAACCATCGGTTGCACCCATCGCCACGCAACGCACAACATCCTGCCCCAAGTGCTTCTCCACCTCCAACACCAAAGGGAATTCTTTGCCTTCTACTTGAATTTCAAGCGCTTCATAAATTTCGGGCAGTTCACCCGCCGGAAAGGCGACATCTACCACACCACCCAAAATTTGCACCACTTTGCCACTTGCATTAGCCATTGTTGCCTCCGTTTTTCTCTGCCTGCGCTAGCGCTTCTGCACCGCCAGCAATATCAAGCATTTCATTCGTAATTGTTTGTTGCCGTACTTTGTTGTATTCCAATTGCAATACGCCTGCTAGTTCGGTAGCGTTTTCGGTTGCGTTTCTCATGGCTACCATACGGGCTGCATGTTCACTCGCCTGGGATTCCAAAATAGCATGGTATACCTGCAAAGCAGTAAAGCGAGGCACAATTTCATCCAAAATCTCTGTTTCACCCGGCTCGTAAACATACGCGGCCGCCAATTTAGCGCCATCATTAAACTCTTGAACACGCTCAACCCCCTCGACACCCAGGGGCAACAGGCGTTTTTTGGTCGGCACCTGGCGGAGCAGATTGATAAAGTCAGTATATACCAGGTAGACCTCATCGACCTTTTCCTCTAAGAACGCATCCACAGCCAATCGCCCGATAGCAGAAATGTCACCAAAGGTCGGTACCGCCGGCAAATTGCTGAACTCAGCCACTACATTTTTGCCTTGCCGTAACAACAAATCGCGTCCCTTCCGGCCAACCGCCACATACTGAATCGGATGAGAGGAATCCGCAAAGGTCTGGTGTGTAAAACGCGTGATGTTGGTGTTATAAGCACCTGCCAGACCGCGGTCACCGCTGATCATAATCACCATCGTGTTTCGAATAGTTGGACGTTCTGCCAATAAGGGATGCAGGCTTGCACGTCCAGGTTGCAACGCAATGTGTTGCAATACTTGCCAGGCCTTGGTGGAATAGGCACGCGTGCGCAATACCGCCTGCTGGGCTTTGCGCACCTTGCTGGCGCTGACTGCCTGCAAAGCACGCGTCACCTGGGAGATATTCTTCACACTGCGAATGCGAAGTTTGACTTCTCTTAAGTTGGGCATGTCTCTCGCCTATCCTAATATGAATTACTGCCAACTGGAACGAAACTCGGCAAGTGCCTTGCGGAGGTCTTCTTGCAGGCGATCCGAAAGACGTTTCGCGGCTAGAATTTCTTTTCCAATTTCAGGGTGGGCGGTGCTCATAAAACGCCGCAAGGCGGCTTCCCACTCAGCAATGCGCTCCACCGGCACATCATCGGCAAAACCATTTGTGGTCGCAAAAATCACAATCACTTGATCTTCCAAAGGAACGGGGACATATTGCGGCTGCTTCAGAATTTCACGCAGGCGCAAACCACGATTCAACTGCGCCTGGGTAGCCTTGTCCAGGTCGGAACCGAATTGCGCAAAAGCAGCCAATTCTCGGAACGCAGCCATTTCCAGGCGCAACCGACCGGCAACCTGCTTCATAGCCTTCGTCTGAGCATCACCGCCCACGCGGGAGACCGATAACCCCGCGTTGATCGCCGGGCGAATACCGGCATAGAACAAGTTCGTTTCCAGGTAAATCTGACCATCGGTAATAGAAATCACGTTGGTCGGCACGTACGCGGATACGTCACCCAACAGCGTTTCGATGACCGGCAAGGCCGTCAACGAACCGCCAGAGCCGCGCACCTTGAGAACTCTGTATCCTTCAGGGTTATCCATGGCCTGATGCGCTTTTTCGGCATTGTGACGGGAAAGCGGGCCATCATAAACCTTCCCATCTACACCATCTTCAGCGTTTGCCAGGTCGGCCTCGTAATCTGCGGGCACAATCACATATTTATTTGCCAAGCGAGCCGCGCGCTCCAGCAAACGGGAGTGCAGGTAGAACAGGTCACCAGGGTAGGCTTCACGTCCCGGCGGACGGCGCAACAGCAAGGAAACCTGGCGGTAAGCCCAGGCGTGCTTGGAAAGGTCGTCGTACACTACCAGGGCATCGCGGCCGGTCTCCATGAATTCTTCGCCGATAGCACAACCGGCGTAAGGGGCAATGTACTGCATGGCTGCCGATTCGTCCGCCGAAGCCACTACCACCGTGGTGTAATCCATCGCACCGTACTTTTCCAGCGTGGCCACCGTGCGGGCAACCGCAGCCTTCTTTTGGCCGATGGCAACGTAAATACACAGCAAATCTTTGCCCTTCTGGTTGATGATGGTGTCAATCGCCAAGGCTGTCTTCCCCGTCTGGCGGTCGCCGATGATCAACTCGCGCTGACCGCGCCCAATGGGGATCATGGCATCGATAGCCTTGATACCAGTCTGAACCGGGGTGTCTACGTCCTGGCGGGCAACCACACCCGGGGCAATCCGCTCGATAGGACGATAATGCTCAAACTGGATGGGACCTTTGCCGTCGATGGGTTGACCCAAAGCATTGACCACACGTCCAATCAGACCACCACCTACCGGTACAGAGGCAATGCGTCCCGTAGAACGGACTTGCATACCTTCCTTAATCTCGGAATAATCACCCAGCACGATGATACCCACACTATCGGTTTCCAGGTTGAATGCAATGCCCTGCACGCCATTGGCAAACGCCACCAGTTCCTGGGAGCGTACATCCGCCATGCCTCGCGCTCGGGCGATACCATCACCAGCCTCAGTCACCGTGCCGACATCTCGCACCTTGGTTTCCGGCTGGAAGGCTTCGATTTGTTTTTGCAAATCGGTCGTAATTTGTTGAATGAAATCAGACATCTTTCCTCCGCATTTAGGATTTTATTGCCTCTGGTAAAGGGCTCAAACTATGCTGTCTTAGGCGGTCAGGGGTACCCACAGCGAGAGCGCCTAACCGCTGAAGCAGGCCATGCGCCTGCTCGAAATCGTCAAATATGAACCATACAGTCGCAATACGCGCGCAAGCGCCCAAAGGGGCGCATCACTGCCAAAAATGTCGTATGTTTCCGTAAAGGTCTCCCAAAAAGTCTCTAGCAGGTTTGGAACACATACCATCATCTTTACGGTACAGGTTGACAAAGCAAACAAATGATACCTGAAACAGGCTCAATTGTCCAGTTATTCACAAGCCAACCAGGCACCTGTCATCTACCGATCAGGATTTTCCGGATCCTGTGTTTTGCGCCCTTGACCCAACTCGCGCGAACGCTCATAAGCCGCCCAGATGGCGCGTGAAATCGCCGTACGAAAACCGGCCTTTTCCAGGTAGTACAGTGCCGCCGCAGAAGTGCCGGCCGGTGAAGTAACCTGATTGCGCAAATGCGCCAGATGCAGACTGCTACCGTTATCCATGTGCTGCAGGTAATAATCTACCGAGCCGCGCAGCGTATGGGCAACCAATTTTTCGGCCACCCGCCGCGGGAACCCCAGATGCACCCCGGCATCAATCATCGCTTCCATGAACAGAAAAACATAAGCCGGCCCGGTGCCTGAAAGCGCAGTTGCCATATCGAGATAGTCTTCATCCTCCATGTAAATCTCTTCGCCAAGCGCATCCAAAATCCTGGCAGCCATCTCGCGCTGGGTTTCGCTTACCTCGGAAGAATCTGTCCAAACCGTGATGCCCTCCCCAATCTGGGCGGGCGTGTTCGGCATGGCACGCACCACTGCCTTGTGCCCCAAACCGATAGCAATCTTCTCGATTCGCCCCCCGGCCACAATCGAAAGCACCAACGCACCGGGACGCAATTTCCCCTTCAATTCAGCCAATACTTCGTCCAGGCGCTGGGGTTTGATAGCAAGCACCACAATGTCGGCCTGGCGTGCAGCCACGACATTATCCGTATAACCGGCCACCTGATAGCGTCCCTGCAAGGCCTCCAGCCGCGCCCGTCGCGGGCCGGCCACCAATATATTTTCTGCCTGCATCACACCCTGAGAAAGCAAGCCCTTGAGCATGGCTTCTGCCATCGTGCCTGGGCCAATAAATGCAATCTTTCTCTCCGTAAACATCTGTCACTCCTTGTATAAAACCTATTCTGAACGTAGCGCTTCGGCAGGCGCCATACGCCCCATGCGAAAAGCAGGGTACACGCCTGCCAGCAACGCCGCCGGTAGCGCCACCAGCATTGCCTGCGCAAAAGGCTGAGGCGTAACATAAAGTCGCAACGTCCAGCCAAACGAACGCCGATTGATAATGAAAATCAAAATCCAGGCCAACACAAACCCAATCGGTTGTGCCAGCAAGCCGGCCATGGCACCCATCAAGCCCGTCTCCCAGAACACAATACGGTGCATCTCTGGAACAGTCAACCCCAGCGCACGCAAAATACCGATTTCACGTTGTTTATCCAATTCTACCGCTAATAAGGCGTTCAGTACACCGATAAAGGGTATCATCTCAAAAAGAAGGGGAAACGTCCCGCGAAGTACCCGCAGGGTGAA
>DYKW01000033.1 GCA_020722405.1 Anaerolinea thermophila | reverse complement strand
GTCCTACAGATGGACAGGCTAAAGCCTGTCCTACATGCGGCGCTGGTGTTAAGAAAGCCAGCGCTTGCGGCGTTTGTAGTGCTTGACATCTCGGTAGGATTTGCGTTGCCCGACTTCGGTCAGGCCGAGATAAAATTCGCGCACATCGGCGTTCTGACGCAATTCGTCCGGCGTTCCTTCCAAGACAATGCGTCCGCCTTCCATGATGTAGGCATAATGCGCTACGTTCAAGGTCAGGTTGGCGTTTTGTTCCACCAGCAAGATGGTCGTGCCGTGTTCGGCGTTGATGCGGGCAATGATGTCGAAAATTTCCTGCACCAAGATAGGCGCCAACCCCAAGGATGGCTCATCCAGCATCATCAGTTTGGGTTTTGCCATCAGGGCACGTCCGATTGCCAGCATTTGCTGCTCGCCGCCGGAAAGATAGCCGGCCGTTTGGTGCCGACGCTCCTTGAGACGCGGGAAGTATTGGTACACCATCTCCACGTCCCGCCGCGTGCCGCCCGGGTCCCGACGGATATACCCTCCCGCGATGAGATTCTCCTCCACGGTGAGATGCTCGAAAACGCGCCGGCCCTCCATCACCTGGAAGATTCCCATGCGGACGATGTCTTCGGCCTCCCGGTTGTGGATAGGCTCATCGCGATAGATGATGCTGCCATCGGTGACTTCACCGTCTTCCGGCTTGAGCAGCCCGGAAATGGCTTTCAGGGTGGTGGATTTGCCTGCACCGTTGGAACCCAATAGCCCAACAATTTGCCCTTCGGGTACGTGCATGGACATTCCCTTGAGTACCAGAATGATGTCGTTGTAGATTACTTCTACGTTATTGAGCGTCAGCATAGCATCTTTTCCAAGTGAAGAGACACTGGCGGAAGGCGCTGGCACCAGGCCTTCCGCCAGACGAGAGTGGTTCTACGCTTGCGTGTGGACGATTGAGCGCTTAGGGCACACTGATGAAGTCACCAGCCTGCACCCATTGGCCGTTCTCCACCTTGAAGAGCCGCAAGGCTCTGTTGCCTTTATGGCTGCTGGGCGAGAAGGAGATGGGCGAGGTGACTCCCTGGGTATCGAAGTTCTGAATGCCTTCCAGCGCGGCCTTGATGTTTTCTCCGGTCAATTCTTGTCCGGCATCCAGCGTGTGCTTGATGCCTTCGGCCATAACAGCCATCGTCCACCAACCCTGGGTGAAGTGCAGGCCCTTTTCGGACAAACTGGAACCGTGTTCTTTCAGCCAAGCATCGGCGGTTTCGTGGCCAGGCACGGGAGAACTCGGCGGGGTGAAGGGGATTGCACCGACTACCCCTTCGGCTGCATCACCGGCCAATGAGATAAAGATTTCATCGGCGCACCAGTTCAAGGCGATGAACTGTACGTTATCGGTCATGCCTTGGCTCTGCGCGTCTTTGACCATAACCGCAGCCGGGCTGGAAACGGTGTGCATGATGACGTAGTTCGCCCCGAATTGCTGAATTTGTGCCAATTCGGCCACGAAGTCGGTTGCCTTGGGCATGGCAATGGTCATGAATTCAATGCCGTTGGCATCGGCATAAGCCTGCATATCGGGGATGGGGGATTGCCCGAAGGGGCTGTCGTGGTGCGCCAGGGCGATCTTGGGCGTGCCACTGTTGCCCTTGCTTTGCCAATCCTGCACAGCCCATTGCATAGCGATGATGCCCTGGTCGGAATAGGATGTCCCCACCAGGAAGTTGTAGGGGGCTGCGCTCATGTCCAGCAGGTTCGCCGAGTAGGAAGCCGACATGAAGGGGATTTTGTCCGCAGCGATCTTGGTGCGCAAGGCCTCGGTATCACCGGTGCCCCAGCCCATGAAGGCGACCACGCCTTCCTGCACGTACTGGGTGTAGAGTTGCTCGGCCTGGTCCACCTTGTAGGCATAGTCGGCGGAGAGCAACTCAATCTGACGGCCATTGATACCGCCATTGGCGTTCAGCCAATCAACGTAGGCTTTGACGCCTTCCCCGTACGGTGTACCGACATCAGACGTTGGGCCGGTGAAATCGAAAATAGCGCCCACCTTGATGGGGGTACTCTTGCCACCGCCACCACCGCCACAAGCCGTCAGCACGAACACCAACAGCATCACTGCGGCAGTCAAAACAAAATACTTTTTGTGAGACATTTTCTTCCTCCTTGCTTTGGGTAGAATAAAACGGAAACAAAGAACTGTAGTATCTTCTCAATAACTTAGGGAGGGCGGCACACCGTCCCGCAAAGTACCCGTAGGGTGAAGGTTTGAGCGGCTCAACTAGGCTTTTCGAGGAAACCTTCGGGACGTTTCCCCTTCTTTTTGAGATGATACGAACTGTACGCCAAAACACACGGCGCTCAGTAACTAAAGGGCCATAGCCGGAAGTAGTCTTTAATGTCTTTCCATATCTTACGTAATCCCTCCGGCTCGAAGATTAAGAACAAGATGATCACCAACCCAAAAACGGCCTGTTGCACAAAAGGAATGATGGTATCCACAAAGGGAAACGTGCTTTTCAGCGCTCGCCCCAGATTGGTGAGGAAGGCGGGCAAGAGGGTCATGAAGGCTGCGCCAAAGAAAGAACCAGAGACCGAGCCTAGTCCACCGATAATGACCATTGCCAGGTAAAGTACTGAAATATCTACCGTAAAGCGTTCCCAGGTGACGATATTGCGGTAATGTGCCGTCAAAGCACCGGCCATGCCTACCCAAAAAGACGAGATGGCAAACGCCAGCAATTTATAGCGAAACAGATTGATGCCCATGACTTCGGCGGCAATATCCTGGTCGCGGATGGCGATGAAAGCCCGTCCATAATGGGTGCGAAACAGATTGACCGTGGTGAGCGCGCTCACTCCGGCGAGCAGCCAAATGACCCAATAAAACCGAAAATCCGTGTTGATTTGTAGGCCAAAGAGCGTAGGGTTGGGGACGACTAACGCATCCACGCCGCCGGTCAGGGTTTTCCAGTGGGTGACAACCCACAGGATGATTTCTTGCGCCGCCAGGGTAGCAATCGCCAGATACAACCCCTTGAGGCGCAAGGAGGGAATGCCAAACAGCGCGCCGATGGCGGCAGTTGCCAGGCAAGCCGCTAGGGTGGAAACGTACCATGGCATCCCCAAACGCGCCGTCAATAGGCCGGCGGTATAGGCGCCAACAGCCATAAAGCCGCCCTGCCCCAGGCTAATTTGTCCGGTATAGCCGGTCAGGATATTCAATCCGATGGCACCGATGGTGGCAATGCCCACCTGGTTCGCCAGTGTCAGATAATAGCGATCGGCAACGAAGGGAAAGGCAGCCATGAACAACAAAAACAACACCATGCGAATTTTCTCGGCGTGTGTGCGCCGCAATGCCATATCGGCCTGATAAGTGGAGTGGAAGATGCCAGATTGCATAGTGTCCTCTGAAGGCAGAATGTGTAAGGCTCAAATAGAGTTTCAGACGCGTTCGATGATTTCCTGCCCAAACAACCCGTAAGGGCGCACCATCAAAATGATAATCAACACCACAAAGGGCAATACCTGGTTCAGACCTTGCCCGATATAGCCGCCGGTGTAGGCTTCCAATAATCCGATGACGACCCCGCCGATCATCGCACCAGGGATAGAATCCAGCCCCCCCAGGATGACCACCGGGAAAACGCGCAGGCCAAAACCGCCGATCTCCGGCCCGGCGCCCACGATATTTGCCAGTAACATTCCGCCAACGGCCGCGCTCATAGCGGCAATAGACCATGCCCAGGCAAAGATATTTTTAACGCTGATGCCCATGCTGAGGGCTGCTTGCTGATCGTCGGCCACTGCCCGCATGGCAATGCCCACTTTGGAACGCCGGAAGAACAGGTTGAACAAAACCAACATTACAATCGCGACCACAATCGCCCATAGCCGATCGGCGCCGACCGTAGCCCCCAGGATGTGGATCGGCCGGGAGGGGATAAAGGGCGGGAAGGAACGCGGTTGATTGCCCCAAATGGTGCTGACGATGGCCTTCAACAGGCTGCTCAACCCAATGGTGACCATGATGACCGAAATGATCGGCTCCCCAATCATGGGCCGCAACACCAAACGTTCCACCACGACCCCGAGGACGATTGCCACCCCCATGGTGAGCAGTACCCCAAAAGACCACGGCAGCCCAAACTGGGCAATCATGGCATAGGTCACATACGCCCCGATGAGCAAGAATTCGCCCTGGGCAAAGTTGATGATGTCACTGGACTTGTAAATCAACACAAAACCCAGTGCTGCCAGCGCCAAAATGGCGCCATTTGTCAGGCCGGTAAGTGTGAGTTGAACGAAGAGGTCCATGGGCTTATCAATTCATCGGTGGGTTAGTTGACTTGACCCTCTGTATCCAGGGTCTCAATCCGCAAGCGAGTTTGCAGGTTTGCCGTACGTCCGTCCTGATAGGTAATGACCGTTTCTACATCCACATAATCGTTATGGCTGTAAAGCGCTGAAATCAGGTCATCATACCGTTGGGCAATCACGCGGCGACGTACCTTGCGGGTGCGGGTCAGTTCGGCGTCGTCGGCATCCAATTCCTTGTGCAGCAACAAGAAACGGCGAATGCGTGCTGCTGGCGGCAGGTCGGCATTGGCCTGGGCAATGTGTTGGCGTACCAGGGAATACACATCGTTTTTTTGCGCCAAATCGGTGTAGGTGGTATAGGCAACTTGGTGGGTTTCAGCCCATTTGCCCACATTGGAGAAATCGATATTGACAAAGGCGGTCACGAACGGCCAATCGCCGCCAAAGACGACCGCCTCGCGTATGTAAGGGCTGAATTTGAGCTTGTTCTCGATAAACTGTGGGCTGAACTTGGTGCCATCGTGCAGGGTCATCACATCTTTGGCACGGTCGATTACAATTAGGTGTCCATCTTCATCGAAGTAGCCGGCGTCGCCGGAGTGCAACCATCTGTCTCCATCCAATGCCTCGGCAGTGGCCTCGGGATTGCGGTAGTAGCCCTGCATCACGGCCGGAGAGCGCACCAAAATTTCGCCGCTCTCTGCAATTTTGATTTCGGTTTCGGGAATCGGCGTCCCGACCGTCTGGAATTTGATATCGCCGTCGCGGTGCACGACCGAGATACCACTGGTTTCTGTCTGCCCGTAAATTTGCTTCAGGTTGACACCCAGGGCGTGGAAGAAACGAAAGACATCCGGCCCGAGGGCCGCCCCCCCGGTGTAGGCACGCTTCAGGCGTCGCAAGCCCAGGTGATCCTTGATCATCTGAAAGACCAGCCAATCTGCCAGGAAATAGCGCACCCGCAACCCAAAGGAAGGCGTTTCCTTACGGAAACGGGCATCCGCTATCTGGTATCCAATCGGCATTGCCCAGTCGTAGAGTATCTGTTTCAGGCGGGTGCTATCCTGGATTTTGACCTGCACCTGGCTGACCAGATTCTCCCAAATGCGCGGCGGGCTGAACATCACCTGTGGGCCAATTTCACGAATGTCATGCTGCACGGTCTCCGGTTTCTCGGGGAAGTTGACGGTGAAGCCGATTTGCAGGCCGCAAGCCAACGCCATCATCTGCTCGCCAATCCAGGCCAGGGGCAGGAACGAGACGAATTCATCACTGGGCTCCAGGGGATCGACTTTCAACAGGTTGTGTCCCATGCTGATGAGGTTGTCGTGAGTGAGCATGGCCAGTTTGGGGTTGCCGGTCGTGCCGGAAGTGGTCGAGAGAATGGCCAGGTCACTGCCCTTGCCCTCGGCAACGCGTTGTTCCCACCAATGGGGGTGTTGCTGGTCGTAGGCTCGCCCCAAGTCCTCTACATCCGTAAAAGACATCAAAAAATCTTCGGTATAGTTGCGCAAACCCTTGGGATCGTAATAAATGACTCTGCGCACACCACGAATTTCCGGCCACATCTCCAGGATTTTGTCCACCTGTTCCTGGTCTTCGACCACCACAAAAGAGACATCTGCATGGTTGAAGATGTAAATTATCTCTTTGACCACGGAGTCTTGATAAGTTCCAATAGATTTTGCTCCAACTGACTGGGCAGCCAATTCTGCAATCACCCATTCGGGGCGATTATCACCAATGATGGCAATCGTTTCTTCCGGCTTTAGACCCAGGCTTATCAACCCCAGCGCAAAATTTTTGACGTGTTGTAGATACTCCTGCCAGGTGATGGCCTGCCAGATGCCATAGTTGCGCTCGCGCAAGGCAGTGCGCTGCGGGGTCTTTTGGGCATGTTCGAGCAAGAATTGCGGCAATGTTTCAGGCATAAACGCTCCTTGCAAGGTCATTTCCGGGTGAACGCGCGTTGGTCTTCCCCAAGGTATGCCTGAATGACCTGGGGATTCTGGCGTACCTCATCGGGGGTGCCTTCGCCAATTTTCTGGCCGAAATTGAGCACCACAATACGGTCGCTGATATCCATCACCACCCCCATATCATGCTCGATGAGCACGATGGTGACCCCATGTTCCTCGTTGACATCCAGGATGAAGCGCGCCATGTCTTCTTTCTCTTCGGTGTTCATACCGGCCATAGGTTCGTCCAGCAATAGAATCGCCGGCTTCATTGCCAAAGCACGCCCCAGTTCAACGCGCTTTTGCAGCCCATAGGCCAATTCGCCTACTTGTTTTTCACGGATACTCTCGATTTCCAATAAGTCGATAATGTCTTCTACGAAGCACCGGAATTCGATTTGTTCACGTTGCGCCTTCCCCCAGTAGATTAAGGAAGAAAACAAGTCAGAACGCATGTGAATATGCGCCCCGGCCATCAGGTTATTGAGCACCGACATGTGACGGAACAGTTCGATGTTCTGGAAAGAGCGGGCAATGCCCAATTTGGCAATATGATATGGGCGCAAGGTTGTGATTTCATGCTGCTTTCCATCATCGGCGTGGTAGTAGATATGACCTTCTTGAGGATGATATAACCCGCTAATGCAATTCAGCAAGCTGGTTTTCCCTGCGCCGTTGGGGCCAATGATGGCCAGGATTTCACTCTGGTAGAGTTCCAGGCTGATATTTAGCAAGGCCATTACCCCGCCAAAACTCAACGTCAGGTGCTCCACGCTGAGTTGTAAATCGCCGGGGTTGAGGGTACTGCTGTTGAGTTGGTGTGTAAAACCGCGCAGCATAAGGGTTCCTGTGAATGAGTGTAGGGTGAAATTTCCGCCCATTGTACGCATCCAGCGTTACCGAAGCGTTAACGAGAGCGTTAACGGGCCCTAATGGTCTTCCCCCGACACGTTTGGACCGCGCAGCGGCATATCGGAAATCACAATTGCCCCCTTGCGTTCGCCCGCGGCCTGCCCCTGGGCCAGGTGTAATTCTCTGGTCATGCCGATCTCTTCGAAGATGGTCGTCGCTCTAAAGTGGCAATCCACCGCCCAGGCCATTTGACCAGCGCGATCGTACAAGCGGCGCAACGCCAAAAAAGTGCGGGCCAGTTCGGGGCGGGCGCGTACCTTGCGCAACACCTCCATCGACTCAATCAACAGGCTTTCTACCTGCGCCCAATCGGGGCGCGGCTGGCGCATCATCGTTTCGGCCAACAATCGCGCCGATACCCCCACCGCCCAGCGGTTTCCGACCTTGTTGGCGTAGGTTAAGGCGTATTCGATTTGCGTTTGGGCTGCATTAACCTGCCCGTCCAATAGCAACGTGTGTGCCATGAACATCATTGGCAGGTAGGGAAACACTTTGTAATCGACGCGCTGCATCCAATTCACAGCCGGAATGAGCAGTTGCAGCCCGGCTTTGGGGTTTCCACTTTGTGCCAGGGCGTAGCCGCGCAGCCCCAACACCATGAATCCCAGAGGGGTCAGTTCGTCCTGTTGAAAATCCGGATCGGGAATTGCTTGCATCGTCTGCAAGCATTGTCCCCAATCGTGGTATTCGGCATGTACGAAGGCCAGTTGCATACGCGCAAAGGTCAGCATGGTGGTGACTTGCGGGCCATCTTGTTGCAAATGCATCGCCAGTTCTTCACCCTGCTGAGCAATCTCAATAGCCCGCTGCCACGACCCGACGCGCGCATAAGCCACCCCCAGGTATCCCATCACAACAGGCAAATCGGGGGGAGGCAGGGCTTCTGTCTCGGCAAGATTGATGTAACGCGTCAAATAAGCGATGGCATCATCGAAAGCCGCCAGCGCGATGCCCACCCGCCCCAACATCCGCAAGGCGGCCTGCAACAAGAGAAGATCACGCTGTTCTTCGGCCACGCGCAAAGCCCGGCGGGCGTAATCTCCCCCCAATTCTACCTCGCCCAATTGCCACAGCACCTGAGACATGCGCCGAAAAACCTGTCCAAGGTGGGTTTCATCCCTGGCTTGTTGCCCCAGTCTTTCCGTCTGCCGCAGAATATCCAGGGCACGGCGCAGGTCTCCGCTAAAGGCGTAGGCCTGGGCCAGTTGCAAGTTCAGGGCGATGCGCTCTTGACGCTGCTTTGGGCCGGCCATGTGCCCCAGCAATTGCACGGCTTTCAAGCCCAACTGCCGGGCAGCGTGATAGGAGCGCGCCTGCAAGGCCTGTTCGGCAGCCTGCGTGACATAGGGCAAAGCCTGCAATGGCCGGTCGCTGCGGGCGTAATGATACGCCAGGATGTTCACATTTACCGGCGGCACGACTTGTTCCAGTGTCTCGGCGATGCGACGATGAATCACCTGCCGTCTGGCCCGGCTCAAATTGCTATACGCCACCTGACGGATTTTATCGTGAGAAAATTCATACCCCTCTGAAGATTCCCGCATCAGCCCGCGCCGCACCCAGGTTTCGAGGTTGCGAATCAAATCTTCCTCGGAGGCTTGCGTGACCTCTGTCAGAAGCGAAAAGGTGATCGTCCCTCCCATAGCGGCTGCGATCTCCAAAAATTCGCGGCTCTTTGGGGATAATCGCTCCAGACGGGCTTCGATCACCCGTTGGATGGCCGGCGGCAGCCCCGCGAAAACCTCTTCCCCGGCGATGTGCACTTGCCCACTCATGGTATGACTGCCTTCTTCCAGTGCCCGCAATGTCTCGATGATGAAGAGAGGGTTGCCTTCCGTTTCCTGGTACAACCGATCCCCAAAAGCAGGGTTGGCCTCCACTTGAGGGTGCAGGTAGCGCGCCAGGGCATCGGCGGCCGGGCGCGTCAGGCGTTTGAGGGGAATTTCCTGCGCCAGTTGGTTACGCATTAAACTGCGTAAGAAGCGACTGTGCTCCTCGGAGAGGTCTTCCCAGCGACAAAGGCCAATCATTAGCCCAGGAAACGCTGCCAAACGCTGAGAAAGCACTGCCATCCACTGCCAGGTTTGAGAATCGGCCCAGTGCAGATCGTCGAGCACCAGGCAGATGGGCATCGGCTGTAATTGCAGAAAGATGGTCACCAGGGCGTCCAATAGTGGAACGTCTTCTTCTGGATAAAGCGTTTCGATGTTCAGGTAGGGCAAACGACTTTGCAGTGCCGGCGTCTGAGCGGCCAATAGCAACAGCCAGCGCGGTGGCGTTTGCAAGAGCGGGGGCGGCAGGTAAGGCACGGCAGCGGTCAATAAACGCCGCACGGCCGCGTAAGGCGTCATGGCCTCCAGTTCGCTGGCGCGGGTATGCAAAATAAGCCAATCTGTATGCCGTGGCAAACATTCCTGCATCAAGCGGGTCTTGCCAATGCCGGCTTCTCCCGTGAGCAACACCAGCGCGCCCTGTCCGCTTTGTGCATTTTCGAAGGCACGCTCCAGCGTGGCTAATTCCTCGTCGCGGCCAAAAAGTGGAATATCGGGCGATAGGCCGTGAAACGAGGGGCGGGGTGGGGGATCTTTTGGAGGGGGTGAGGTGATGCTTTGAATTTTGTGAACGAGTTCCTGGGTTTCTGGTTCCGGTTCAACCTGCAACTCGTCCATCAGTAGAGTACACAACTGCTGATATTGCTGCAAGGCCTGGTGACGTTGTCCTGATCTGGTATAGGCTTGCATCGCCAGGCGGTGTGCGGCTTCGTCCAACGGCTCAGCCGCCAGCCATTGCCGGGCATAATGCAAAGCACGGGAGGCATCGCCTTGCACCAGCAAAGCCTGCCCAAGGCGGGATAAACTTTCGACGTATTTCTGGTGCCAATACTGACGTGGCTCATTGCACCATTCGTCGTACAAATCGCTCAATAAATCGTCGGTGTAATGTTGCAATGCCTCTTCCACTTCCCCCGGTGTAGACTCTGGGCGGGTACCATACGCAAAGGCCTCGACATCCACCCACAGGTCATCGCTCCTCAAGACTTCCAGGGTGCTGCCATCCACCCGCAGCCAGGCATCGAAAGCCAGGTAAGGCGCTAGGGCGCGCCGCAAACGGTGCAGATACTGCCGGAGATTGCGTCGGGCCGCGCTTTCGGTAGCCTGTGGCCAGAGCGAAAACGCCAATTGACGGCGGTCGATGCGCCCGCCGCGTTGCAAAATCAGGTACGCGAACAGGGCGCGCGTGGTTGGCGCCCCCAAATCAATAGGTTGTTCTTTCTCCAGGGTAACTCGCAGGTTGCCGAACAGGCGCACGTAGAGCATGGTTTATCCCATAGGATGACGCATACGCCGCCCACCAATGAGATGAACATGCAAATGAGGTACGACTTGACCACCATCTCTTCCGGTGTTGATGATCAAGCGGTAGCCACTTTCTGCTATCCCCAGGTCAGATGCAATCTGCCGGGCAACGGTAAACAACCGTCCCAGCATGGCCTCGTCTTCCAAAGTGGCCTGATTCACCGATTCCAAATGACGATTGGGCACTAAGAGCACGTGCACCGGCGCGACGGGATGAATGTCCTGGAAGGCGGTCACAAAGGAGTCACGAAACAGAGTCTCAGCCGGGGCTTCTCCGGCGATAATGCGGCAAAAAATACAGGTTGGGGAGGCGGTTATCATGGCCTAGAAAATACATCAGCCCACGAATCGGGCAAATCACCAAGCAAAGAATAATACGGATCAACGACCTGCTGCAAACCAACGAATGGTTCATGCAATTGGGTCTCTGCCAAAGGAATACTCACCGGCACCGTCAAATGTACCGGGATGGTTGTATCCACCGGCACAGCCATATCCAGCGCCACTTTCAACACTGTGCCTGCCGGTAAGGTGATATCAGCCTGTGCACCTTGAATATACAACCCTCCGGTATTCAAGTTGACTGTCACGTTGGAAATAAAGGTGTCCTCGGTCAACACAACATCGGTGTGTTGTTGCAATGGCAAGGTGAACTGTACCGGGATAGTATCGTCCACTTCCACCGTGGTGGCAATAACGGCCTGATCCATACGTTCGAAATTCTGATACAACCCGCCCAGCAATTGATCATTCACCAAATGCTTGATGGTGAACAATTGCTGCGCCAGGATGTCCACCACAACCAGCAAAATAACATTGAGTAGCAGCGACAGTACGCTGCCAACCGTCCAAAAGGCAGGACGTACCTGTCTTTGCCACAACCAACGCCTAATCTTCGGAGAAGCTGGTGGCATAGCAGCCATGAGTGCCTCCTTTTACGAGAAAATGCCCTACGAGAAAATGCCCTGGTTCCAAAATATGCCTTCCGGCAGGGCACCACATCATCATCGATAATGCCTATTATATCGCACCTGGTGCTGCGCGCTACGGTCTACCCTGCAAGAATAAGCCCAACGCGCACCAATCAATCAACCGACTATCAACCTACACAGATGTTATAATTTTTTCGTATCATCTCAATAACCCGGGGTGTTTTTTTACCACCAAGACACAAAGCCTTTAACCTTTGGCTCTTGGGATTTCCCGTGATGCGCCCCCATAACTGGCAGTACGCCGTAGTGCGGAATTAATTCCGCACTACATTTGGCGGCGCGCCAGGCCAATTCTCAATAAGCCTAACCTTTTCCGTGTGCCTCTAGACTTTTGTGGTGAGGTTTCTGGGTAGGCGAAGGCAATGCCTTCGTCCACCCTCGCTGACGGTGGATGAGGGATTCATAGTAGGGCGGGCGCCCCTGCCTGGCTGTCCGGCGGCGTGGAAGCCGCCTCTGCTATTCCTTTGCTCCTTAGCGACTTTGCGTTAAGGTTTTTTAGGACACCCCAACAATTTGAAAAGATACATGTCAAGCGTCTCGAAGAACTGACAAAACGAATTCGATGGAGGAATAGTCAATGAACCAAAAGTACGTAGCTGTGATTGGCGCCGGCCCAGCCGGCCTTTACGCCGTCAGCAAACTGGCCAAGGCCGGTGTGCGGGTTGCTCTACTCAACCGAGATATCAAACCAGGGGGGTTGGCCGAATATGGCATTTACCATGACAAATACACAATGAAGGAAGGGCTGCGCAAGCAGTTTCGTCGAATTTTGGAAAACGAGAACATCTCCTACCTGGGCAATGCAACCGTAGGCAAGGATGGTCTAATCTCCTTGCTCGATCTACAGACAATGGGCTTCGATGCCATTTTGGTGACGGTTGGCGCGCAAGGCACCAAATGGTTGGGACTGGAGGGCGAAAACCTGACCGGCGTGTATCATGCCAAGGACATCGTTTATCACTACAACCACCTGCCACCCTACAGCCAGCAGGAATTTGCCATTGGGAAACGCGCGGCCGTGATTGGCGTCGGTAACGTGATGGTGGACATTGCTCATTGGCTTTGCCACGACGTTCAGATTGACTCGGTGACTGCCGTAGCACGCCGCGGCCCTGCGGAAGTGAAATTCACCCAACATGAATTCACTCACATTGCTGCTTACCTGAACTTGGAGCAGTTCGATACCGAAATAGAACGCGTCCGTTCACGAATGGAGACCGTTGGACAAGACGTCGAGGTGGCTCGCGAGTTTATCCTGGGGGCGCTAAAGAAGGCCGACCCCGCGGTTTCCAACACCCGATTCGAGTTTGCCTTCCTTAGTTCGCCTCACCGCATTTTGGGAGACGAAAACAATAGCGTGCGCGCTCTGGAAGTAGAAGATACCGCCCTGGCACTGCGCGACAACGGGGATACGAAGACCGTCTCCTTAGGGACTACCCGCCTGTTAGACGTGGACACGGTCATTTTCTGCATCGGCGACCGGGTAGATGAGCACCTGGGGCTGCCCATCCAGTGGAACGAGTTTGTCAAAAACCCCACACCACATTACCCCGTCAATGATACCTCCTACGAAGCCTACGATCCGGAAAAACAGACCCCCATTGAGGGTGTTTTCGTTGCCGGATGGGCGCGCAAGGCCAGTGATGGCCTGGTCGGCGTAGCCCGAAAAGATGGGGAAGCCGGCGCACAAGCGGTATTGGCCTATCTGGATGATACGCCGTCCCACGCCGAGGGCAATCCAATCGAACAGTTGATTTCCCGTTTAGAGGCGACCGGGTACCCCCTCATCCGCAAAGCCGACTGGCAACGCCTGGAGGCTATTGAACAGGCCAAAGCGGCCGAACTGGGCTTACCCATCTTCAAATTTGATTCTAACGAAGAGATGCTGGCAGCTCTGCAAGGCTGATTCGTATCATCTCAATGACTTGGGGCGTCTGAGCGTTTTTTTTACCACGAAGGTACAAAGACATAAGGCCTTCAAGCCTGTTCCTCCGCGCATCCGGATCCTCGTGGTGAGATTTCTGGGTAGGCAAAGGCAATGCCTTCGCCTACCCTCGCTGACGGTGGATGAGGGATTCATAGTAGGGCAGACACCCTTGCCCATTTGCCCGGCGGCGTGGAAGCCGCCTCTGCTATTCCTTTGCGTCTTCGCGGCTTTGCGTTACATTTTCAACGCCAAAACCCAGAGCCG
>DYKW01000216.1 GCA_020722405.1 Anaerolinea thermophila | reverse complement strand
GCCCTACGGCGTAGTGCCAGATATGAGGACGCATCACGGAAAATCCCAAAGAGCCAAAACGCCAAAGCCCACCCGACTGAGCGACTTTCGGGTGGGCTTTTCTCTTTGAAATCTGCCTGTCATGACCACCTGATATGTGGCCGTAGATAACATCAGCGCTTCTTGCGCCGCAGCACTACCCATGCACCGCCACCCAGCACAACGCCAACCAAGGCGATAAGGCCAAGCGACGATGGAGAACGCGCGGTAAGGGAGGTAAGAGCAATGGCAGTGGGTGCGCCGCTGCTATCCACATTTGCGGCACATCTCGTCGGCGTAGTTCTTGTCACATCGCCAACCCCAGGTGCAAAGTGGTAGGGACGCACAACTGCCGGCAACTTGCTACCTCCAAAAGGACTGGGAAGAAATCTGTACATTGATTCCCCAAATCATGTATCTGCCGTTTTTAACTCTCCTGGTTCTCGCGGCCTACTACAAAAGTCCCGATGACCAAAACAAGGAACAACACAACAAGGCCTGGTAGTAATGTGCTTTCTAATCCATTTTTTGCTTTGAAGGACGAAAGAGTTACGGCGGTAGGGGTTGTACAACTCTCGGCGATAGTTGCGCCTACCCAACTAATGTGCTCTGTATTTCCATCGTCACCCGCATCATCGTCTCCGACGATAACCATCACCCAGTCAAATCCGAGGTCGCCAGCGGATGCATCATCGCGCACCCCAATCCAACGGGTTGCTTGATTGCCACATCCATCGAAATTATCCCCACATAGACTTTGATCTGCAGTGCTGGTGGGAATGGTCTGTGTAACAACACTACCATCATGGATTTTATATCTTATCTCTGCCGGCGTGCCATTATCCGTCCGTGTTTCCACATCGCCAAAGAATGCACCGAAAGCATGCACCGGTGAACCAAACTCAAACAACACTGCATTACGGTTGGTGGCCGCTCCGGAATTTTCATTCCAGTACTCCCACGACGACCCGTCATTGACACGATACCAGCCGTTGGTTCCGCCATCGCTGCCGGGATCGGGGTCGGGCATGGGCGCACCGTCTTGCAATGACCCGGCCAACGATGACCCGATATTTACCGCTCCACCCAACACACCCATATCATTGGGATTGGTAATGTTTGTCATGTTGCGGTTGGAAATGGTGATGACAGTGCTTGAACCAAGAGTACCCGAGATCTCGGCATTTGTTGCCCCCTGACCAGTATCCTGAAACCCCGAAAAATTCTCGATTTGGTAAAAGCAGCCATAGCCTGCACTTCTAGTATCCGTTACCCATTGGTTATTCAAGGCAACTGCACTGATGCGGCCTGTGTTATTGTTGCCATAGACTTCATCTGTGACGGTGACGGTCGTGGCCGCCAAGACAACTACTACGGAAATAAGCGGCAGGACTAACGTACCAATAAAAATTCCCCATCTTATCCAACGCGACTGATAAGATGATACTCTTTGCACAGACATCGCAACCTCCTCTCACTGAGGAACTAGGACACTTTTAGCGGTATCCGTACCCGGTTGATCGCAGTCTATCTCACTAAAAATAATGTTCCCCGGGGTACATTCCGCGGCTTGGGTCGGCTAATAAGAAATCGCCAATCCAAAACCGGCAAACAAAACGGCCAAAAAGAAAATCTTCTTCATCTCTACCTCCTTGTGAAAAGCCAAATAACGAATTTGCCGGTCTTTCCAGGAATCTCTCCACGCACAGCGGACGATGGCAAGCAAAGCGTATAGTTTTTGATATTATAGCATCAGTCACAAATTAAGAACGTATCTGTTTACCGCAGAGCCCGCGGAGGACGCAGAGAATCTGGAGTTCACCACCCGGCGAATGCCATCCTTCAGGCCCCTGACTTTGAAGTTGATCAGCAAGCCCACCTTTTGACCTCCCGATAGACCACGGGCAGGGGTTTCTGTTGTTCCACCTTCAGGCCGCGTTGGGCCAAAAGTCAGACAGGCTTCATACACCGACTCCAGAAGGTCAGGCCCCAGAGCGGGATGCACTTCGATAGCGGCACCGAT
>DYKW01000032.1 GCA_020722405.1 Anaerolinea thermophila | reverse complement strand
CAGGCGGTAGCCACAATCCAGCTTGACCTCCCGATAGACCACGGGCAGGGGTTTCAGTTGTTCCACCTTCAGGCCGCGTTGGGCCAAAGGTCAGACAGGCTTCATACGCCGACTCCAGAAGGTCAGGCCCCAGAGCGCGGTGCACTTCGATAGCGGCACCGATAATGCTCTCCGTGATCTGGTCAAGATTTTCCCGTTCTGTCATCTCAGCGCTCTCTGCGTTCTCGGCGGTAAACAAATACGAAAAAAGGATTGAAGCGTGACCCCCATGCTTGGAACATTAATCAAGAGAGATTGCCATCTGACATGCTGTGATTAGCATATCAGATGGCTGGGCAATCTCCCGTATTTTAACGCGTTTCCGTTATTTTTTTGATCGTTCTCGGCTGCTCGGTGTCGTAGCCTTTCACGACCGTCAGATAATAGGCAAATAACTGTGCAGGGATGATGCTGATAATCGGCGAAAGCCATTCGGGGACATTTTCAGGAATTGGGATGGCGACTTCCGCCAATTCAAGAGCTGCCAGCGAATTAGAGATGACGACCAACTCGGCACGCAGATCATTACACAGGTGTTTGAGCATTCCCTGCATCGAATCAAAAACCTTACCCTGTGGCGAAACAGCGAAAACGGGGAAACCGCTTTCCACGATTGCAACGGGACCGTGTTTGAAATCTGCTGAGGAATAGGGTTCAGAGCCAATATAACTCAACTCTTTCATTTTCAGCGCCCATTCGAAGGCGGTGGCGTAATTGTAGCCGCGCCCCAAAACGACACATTGATCCATGTAGCGATAACGTTGGGCGGCTGACGCGATTTTTTGCTCTTGCGCTAGCGCCTGTTTTGCCCAACCACTGACTTTGGCGAGTTCGTTCCAGCGAGTTTCGTCATTTGAAAGCGCCGTCGAGAGCATCGCAATCGCCATCAACTGCGCGGTGTAAGTCTTCGTCGCAGCGACGGCTTTCTCGTCGCCTGCCTGAATATCCAGCACAAAATCAGCAGATTTGGCGAGCGGCGAGTTGGCTTCGTTCGTGATGGCGAGCGTCAGGTTGCCCTGCTTCTTCCCCTCTTCCAGCACGCTGACAATATCGGGCGATTTCCCCGACTGCGAGATGCCCACGATGAGCGCATTTTTGATCGTCGGCGGTTGTCGATAGTAGGTAAAAAGTGACGGCGTCGCCAACGCCAATGGGAGATGATTCTGCGCCCCCCAGAGATAATTGGCGTAGCGACCGGCATTATCGGATGTGCCACGCGCGGCGAGAAAGACAAAATTCAGCTCGCTCTTGCGAATGGCTTGGGCAATGCTCTCGACTTTTTTACGCTGCGAGGAGAGAAGTTCCGTTAAACGGGCGGGTTGTTCGTGAATTTCAGAGATGAGGGTCATGGGCGTTTTTCGGGTACACTTTTTGGGCAGGTAGGGGTTATTAAGTGGGCAACAAGCCTAAATTGGGTTTGTTGCAGTTCTTTATCCTGAAAACTTAGCCTTTTATAGCGCCGGCGGTTAATCCTTTGATGAATTCTCTTGAGAGAAGGATATAGAGTAGAAGGATGGGGATGGCTGCGAGGGAGAGGGTGCTGAGAGCGCGCGTCCAGTCGGTACGATATTGTCCAAAGAGAAGGGAGACGCCCAACGCTATAGTACGCGATTTTTCGGCACGGATGAAGACCAGCGGGAACCAGAAATCGTTCCAGATTTTCATCATATTGAAGATGGCAACCGTAGCAATGGCTGGGCGTAAAAGGGGCACAACAATTTGGAGATAAACACGCCACTCGGAAGCGCCGTCTACTTTGGTGGCATCGAACATTTCTTTGGGCAGGGTGTTAACGAATGCGGTCAGAATGAAGATGGAGATGGGCATTCCCATGGCAACATAGACGGGGATCAGGCTCCAGATGGTGTCTTGAAGAGAGAGCATCTGCATGATGCGAACAAGATCAATTGTGCCCAGACGAATGGGGATCATCAACCCGGCGATAAAAAAAACGTAGAGGGCAGTGCTGGTTTTTGAATGCCATTTTGCGAGGGCATACGCGGCAAGGGAGCCAAAGAAGACGATTAGCGCAAGGGAGATGACTGTGACATAGATGGTGTTGAGAAAATAGGTGCCAAAATTCCCTTTAAGCCAGACGGCTTTATATCCTTCGAGAGTGAAATTTTGCGGCAGGCCAAAAGGATTGCTGAAAATTTCCTTTTGGGGCTTGAAGGAGTTGATGATGAGTGTCCAGATTGGAAAGATGGCAATCAATGACCAGATCGAGAGAGCGAGATAAGTGAATGCTTTTTGAATGCGGCTCATGTTATTCTCCTAGGCTACGTCTTCGTTGGCGCGAGATGAATAGAGCCACAATAAAACACCTGTCATTAAAATAACGAAGGTGATGGTAGCAATGGCAGCGCCCATGCCCATATTGGGGATGCCGATGGGGTGTTCACCGGCAATACCTGTGCGGTAGAAAAAGGTGGCGAGCAGGTCTGTAGAGTAACCGGGCTCACCTTTTGCGCCGGCCATTGCGTAGATCACGTCAAAAGCATTGAAGTTATCAACAAAGGTCAAGATGGCAACCACGCCGATGACGGGTTTGATGAGGGGCAATTTGATTTTCCAGAAAATATGCCAGTTGGATGCACCGTCGACGCGGGCTGCTTCGAGAATTTCATCTGAGATGCCAAGAAGACCGGCGAGAAAAAGGACGGTAGGCATGCCAACCCACTGCCAGACGGAGGTTAATGAGATAGTTGGTAAGGCTAAATTTTTGTCACCGAGCCAGGGTTTTGCCCATGTGTCTAAACCAATTGCTTTGAGCGTCTGATTGATTGCTCCCCAATGAGGGTTGAGAATGAGCGTCCAGAGAAAACCTGTGACGAGAACGGAGAGTGTTGCAGGGGCAAAAATAACGGTGCGGAAGAAATTCCTTCCCTTGAATTCTGCGGATAATAGATTTGCGAAAAATAACCCCAAACTATTTTGAACGGTCATGTGGATGGCGAAAAAGATCGCGGTATTTTTGAGTGCGCCTAAAAATCGTTCCCGCCAAATCGGGTTGGTAAAGAGGTCTATATAATTTTGAAACCCAACGAACTCTGTGGGGGTATAGCCTTTGCCTGTGTAAAAGCTCAGGCGCATGGAATCAAAGAGGGGGGCAGCCATGAATGCAAGATAGACAAGTAGCGCAGGGAGAATAAAGAGAATCCATATTCCTTGTTCTTGATAAAACTTTTTTATTCTTTGAGCCATGGCTTTTCCTTTTTCTTCAAGAAAGCAGACAGGTCTACTAAGACCTGTCTGCTTTTGAGTTCTGTTAGCGCTTATTTACAATTTTGAGCAGGTTCGTACCAGGAGGCGAGTGCTTCCTGAAGTGCGTCTGCGGCTTCTTGCGGCGTTTGTTCACCAGCAAGAACAGCAATAACACCATCGTTCATCACAGTATAGGTGCTGGGAGCGCCTTCAGGAGAGTCTAAAAGTTTTTCCCAAACAAAGCGGATGTCAGTACCGGCAGCGTTGTTGTTGAAAGATAAGAATTCGTTGGCAACGGGATTGGTCAGGGTGGGCACGTTGTTGCTAACCGGGAAGAAGCCGGGAACGCCATTACCAAAGGCTTCGGCGAAGGCTTCGGATTCGAGCCACTCAAGGAAGGTCCTTGCGGCTTCGGCGTTTTTAGTGGCGGGATTCATGCCGATAGCGGCATCCATGTGGAAGGAAATATACTGGTCTTTGCCTTCTGCGGGGGGCACAGCGAAGACGCTCCAGTTGAATTCTGGGGCATCTTTTTCAAAAGCGGAGATGCTCCAAGAGCCGTCAAACATCATTGCTGCTACGCCCTGAACAAAGAGTTGCTGGGAATCATAGTAGCTGGTGGCGGTGTAGTCATCGGGGAGGTAAGGAGCCAGATTTTGAATTTGTGTATAGGCAGCAACCATATCGGCGTCATTGAAGCAACGTTCGCCATTGAGATACGCCATGCGTCCCTCGATACCACCAATATTGTTAGGAATGAGGGCCATCATGACAACTTCGTTGATATCCCAGGCGTCTTTGGTGCCGTTAGCAAAGGGGATTACACCGGCATCTTGAAGAGTCTGCGCTACAGCCATCAATTCTTCCCAAGTTTGGGGAACTGCAATCCCATTGGCGTCGAAGATGTCTTGGTTATAGTAAATGCCGTGAGAAACAGCAGCAATCGGGACGGCAAAGGGTTCGCCCTCGGCGGTTGACCAGGGCGCGAGTGCGCCGGCAGGGAAGCTTTCTTTCAAACCGGGCAGGTCTGCCAATGAAGCAACGTAACCTTCCTCAAAGAGCTCCAAGCCGGTGGCAAAGGAGCGAACAAAGAAAAGATCAGGAGCGGTACCAGTTTCAAGTTGGGTGCGAAGCGTAGCGTTGTAATCGGGGGGATTGGTGGGGTCGAAGTTGATGGTGATATTGGGGTGTTCGGCCTTGAAAGCAGTTAAAATCGCATCCCAGGCTTCAACATCATCGACGCGCCAAGAACCTAAGGTCAGTTCTACGGCTTCTGCGGCGGGCGCTTCAGTTGCTTCGGCTGGTGCTTCGGTTGCGGCGGCAGGTACTTCGGTTGCGGCGGCAGGTGCTTCAGTCACCGTGGCAGGTGCTTCAGTCACCGCGGCAGCGGGGGCTTTTTCTGTTGGGGCAGCGCCACCGCAAGCGCTCAGTACGAGCGTAACTAACATCACTAGAACAAACAATTTGGAACGCATTTCTTTCTCCTTGAATTTTCAAATTGAAAAACTTACAATCTTTTCGGGTGACTTCCACTCACCCACAGTTTGCGTAGGCTATCAGTCTGGATAGGTCAGGATTGATGACCTGCGCCTTCTTATTTAACTTATATTGAGTAGCGATCACCTCCTTCTTTTTACAGATTTTCTACATTACTTCGGCGATTAAGTGTTCAACATCGTCAGAAAAACGATCGATGAAGCCTTTGACGTATTCAGAAATATCCAATTCAGGGTTCTGCATTAATGGCGTCAAGTCCATCGCATAGCTCAAATCGCTGGCTTCGTCGACATCATGGGATTCAAAAAACGTCGCATTGGCGATGCGTCGTCCCATCGTAGCGAGGTCATAGCGCTTCCCGCCGCTAATCTGCGAGTCAAAGACACCCAATAACGCCGCCTGCAAATTCTTTTGTGTTGAATTGTTCATGATGACTTTCTCGGCATCCCGCATCCAGTCGAGACTGCGCCAGACTTCGCAGCCGTAAACCTTACTTGGCTGTGACTCTGCATTCAGCGTACGCAACGCGCTCAAAACGCGCATGGCCACGCCAACATGGGTGGGGTGCTTGTCTGCCAGATTGTGGGTGTAAACGTACTGTGGACGGGTCGCCCGCAAAATGGCAAGGAGGTCATCCACAGGCGCAGATTGCCTTCCATCCTTAACCATGCTGCTGGGATAATCGAGCATAATCTGTGCCGAAAACTCGCCGACGAAAGCGGCTTTGCGCTGTTCTTTGAAACGCACATCCCGCATCTCGTCGTCAGTGTATTTTCCATAAATCCCATTGCGGGGAGAGCCACGTCCGTTCGTGACGACCACGCCCGTGAACCATTTATCATCCTGCTGAAAGCATTCGATAATCGGCTGGGCAGCCATAATTTCGATGTCATCTTGATGGGCGGCGATGCACAGATGCGTGGTGCGCGCCAATGCTTCTTCCACGCTCACGCCATCGGGGACGTAAATTTCGGCGGTGTCGAAATGAAATTTCATAAAAATCTCTCCTGTCAAATTGCTTCAATCTCCAAGTTCGAACCAATTTTTTGTCTTTTACTCACCCAAATAAGGCAAACTCGCAGCCGCAATCGACTGCCCGACTCGACGGCTCTTCTCGTCGGGAAGTTGGATGTGAAAGTCTAATTCAGGAAATTCACTTGCTAAGACCTGTTTTGCGCCACTAAGGATTAAGTCGCCGCCTGCGCCGGATGTGCAGCGCCCCAAAATCAGGACGTGCTTCAGATCGTAGAAATCGGCATAGTGGGCAAGGGTATAACCCAAATAAACGCCGATACTTTGCCAAATTTTGATGGCACCTTTGTGGCCTGCTTCCAGTTTTTTCTGCACAAATTTCAGTTTAGCGGCGTCCGTAATGCCTTCGGGAATGTCGATCCCTGCGGTGGGGGCGAGACGGAAAACGGCTTGCTGCGACAAATACGTCGCACCACAGCCAATATCCCCCGACCATTCTTCGATCGGGGCATTTGGGCTGTAATCAATCGGGCAAAATGCCAACTCGTTCAGCCAGCCCATAATGCGACCTTCGGTGTTGACATAGCCTGCCGCTTCGCTTGATCCCATTGCAATCCCCAAAATGCCGTTATCTTCGAGCGACATGGCCCCCGCCAGCGCGGTCACGTCGCCATCATTGATGACCTCAAGCGGTACACCCATCTCTTCACGGATGCGCAGGAACATATTACGCACGTCGTCGTAGCGTTCGGCGGGGATATTGCGGAAGAGGGATGCGACCATCGGGCGGTTGTCAATATAGACGCCTGCCGAACTGCCCCCAATCGCGTCCACGCGGGGAAGTTTGCTGGCTGCCGTTAAAATGGCTTTTTTCACTTCCTCGTAGTGGTAGGCGGGATCGTCGTGCTTGCGGGGTTCCCAGACCACTTCCTCGCTGTAGATGACTTTACCATCCATCACGGCGCTCACTTTTCGGTCGGATGCGCCGAGATCGAACCCAATGCGGGCCCCCTGCAAATAGCCGCCGAGCAACTTCCCGGCCTCGTGCGCAGCGGGCACTTCATCCACGCGACAGGAGATGACTTCAAAATCCCGCTCGTAAATTTTGTTGCCCATAAAATCATGGTCGAATTTGCGTGCGCCATCCGCTGCATAGACTTTGCGGATATATTCGCCGACTTTTTGTGAACCACCGATATAGACCCTGAAACCACCCCGTTGCCAGAGCAAAAACTTAACCATGCGCTCGATATATTCCAGGTTTTGATTGGCGTTTGGGTGCTCATCTGGCAAAATTTTGGTCTCAAAGCGAGTGACTTCTCCGCCATTGCGTTCCAAGCCAATTACGATGGGGACGCCGTTATTTTCGCATTGTGCCTGAAATGCGCGGTTCGCTAAAATAGCAGGGCGATAATTGGGATCAAGAGGAGGGGCAATGTTGGGGATGGGAAGTTCAAGTTTCATGGTTTTTAATCGGTGTTGAGAAAAAGGAGCGAATAATTATTGAGCAACATAGATGCCGACGCGCCCAAAATCGCGCTGCGGAGTTCGAGTTTGCCGAGTTTGATCTTGGTATCGAGTGCCATATTCGTAAATGCTGCCTGATTGCTGGCCTCCTGGATGATTTGTAACCAGCGTTCGCCCAAAATGGTCATACTGCCGGTGATGATGATATTGTGGATATTTAAGATGCTGATGAGATTGGCGATGGATGCGCCGAGATAATGCCCGGCTTCGGTGACGATTTCTTGCGCGAGCGCATCGCCCGCATGAAAGGCTGCCGCAACGCGCTCGAGTGTGATCTTGGTTGGTGCTTTGGACAAGATCGAGTCTGGGTAGTTGGGTGCTAACTTCTGTGCCCGTTGAACGACTGCGCGACTACTGGCAACGGTTTCTAAACAACCGCGCTTGCCACAACGACAAGGCAGCCCATCCTTTTGCACCACGACGTGACCGATCTCACCTGCGCCGCCGCCGTCTCCTTGAAAGAGTTTGCCGTCGATCAAGATGCCTGCGCCAATACCGTGCCGCACGCTGACGACGATCAGATTCTTGTTGCGTTTGTGTTCATGCCCATAAACATATTCGCCGATGGCAGCCGCCTGGCTGTCGTTTAAGATCGTAACGGGAAGATGATAGCGTTCTCGAATGAGACTGGCTAAAGGCAGGTCATGCCATTCGAGATTGACTGCGTTAACAATGACGCCTTCAGTGGTGTTGATCAAGCCAGGGGCGGCTATGCCAATTCCGATAATAGGTGTCCAGAGTTGGGCGAGTAGATGGTCGAGAATTTGGTAGATGAGTTCAACTGCGCCTTGCCCGTCGGTTTGACTGAGCGAAAGCGTAATTTCATCTTTGATTTCCCCGCGCAAGTTGACAATCGCGCCCACAAATTGTTCTTCTTTGAGATTGACACCGATTAAGTAGCGTGCATCGCCTATTAGGCTCAGTAAAATGGGTGCCTTCCCGCCAATCGACTCGCCGCGCCCGACGTTCTCGACCAAGCCTTCGTCCAGGAAAGATGAGACGATGGTGGAGACGGTTGCACGGGTCAGGCCCGTGATGCGGGCGATCTCCGCGCGGCTGATGCTCTCATGGTCAAAAAAGGCTTTCAGTACGAGATCGCGGTTGTGTTCTTTCGTATCCTGACGAGTGGCTTTTTGGAGTGACATATTTTTCTTGAAACTTTGTAAGGTCATTGAGCTTACAAAGTTTAGTATAACAAAAAATAAAAAAAGAGTCAATGGTTCCACCGAAGCCGTAAAGAAAATCACGTCTGAGCGCTAAAACCAGCGTGGTTCCAGAAAGACCTTTGCGATTTTGCGTTAAGGTTTTTTAGGTATCCTGAAAATTCGAGAAGATACAAACCCTATGCTTAAAGTCCTGTGGGGATGGGGGCTACGCCCATCCCCACAGGACTCGTGTACGGATAAAGGTTTCAATGCTACTTTTTACGAGAGATAGGTGGCAGGCGACGTAGCCGCTGCGCGTTGCTTTCTTTTTCGTGTCTGTTGTTCTGGTAGTAATTTCGGTAGCCGTAAGCCTGATAGTAACGAGTGTGGGTGCCTCTATCGTCATTGACAACCACACCCAGTACGCGCACCTGGGTTTGGGCAATTTGGTTTTCCATGATGCGGACGGCTGTGCGGCGACTCTTCCCTAAACGCGTTACCCACAGCATGCCATCCACGCGTTTTGCCAGTACCACGGCATCGGGGACTGAAAAAGGCGGTCCATCGATGACCAGCACGTCATAGGTCTGTTTCAGGCCTTCTATGGTCGTTTTCATCGCGCGGGAGATCAATAATTCAGTATCGGTACCGTTGGAAGGGTCGCCGCTAGATATAAAATCAATGCTGTAATCATCCAAGGGGGTGATGCAATCAGTCAACGGGGCTTTACCTACTAGAATATCACTCAGGCCGGGTGTTTCTGATTGTTCGAGTATTTTTGCCAGTGATGGAGAGCGTAGGTCAGCGTCAATAAGCAACACGCGATAGCCGGCATGTCCTAAGGAAATTGCCAGGTTAAGAGCGACGACGCTTTTTCCTTCCTCTGGGGTGGCGCTGCTGAGCAGCAAAGCCTGGAGAGGTGCTTCGGCCAAAAAAACCAAATTATTACGCAGCGAGCGGAAGGCATCTGCCATGGGGGAACGCGGGTTTTGAGCAGTATAAAGTCCAGGCGATTTATCATCGATGATATGTGGTATGTGCGCTATGATGGGGTAGTGCAGCGCACGAGTGATCTCTACGCTGGTCTTGAGACGATCATCCAGATACTCGATGATGTAAGCACCAACAATGCCCAATACCGCGCCACCAAATGTAGCCGTCAGGATGGTGAGTAATTTGTCCGGGCCAATGGGGTGTGTGGGCAGGGAGGCCGGCTCAACAATAGACAAGGTGTTAATCGCACCGCTTTGTGTGCTGCTGAGCAGGTTCGCGTAATTGGTTTGTAGGGATGCCAGTTTATTGTTCAGTGCCTCTAGTGTTTGTTGGATGTTTTGAATTTCCGTAGCGCTTTCTGCTTTCCCCAGGGCATCTTGCGCTTCGGCAATTGCGTTTTGGGTTTGCGTGATGTCATCTTGCAGTTGTTGCAATTGCTCGGAGATAAACTGTTGGGCTTCGTCATTCTGTTCATTTCCGCTGGGGCTATGACTAATCAATTGCTCTGCTAGGGTATTCGCAACCAATTGTGCCCGCCGAGGATCGGTATCTGTGACTTCGATACGCAAAAAGGGGCTGTTGGGCATGCTGTAAGCGGTGTATTCGGGGAGATCTGGTAAATTTAGACGCTCCATCGTGCCTTGTCGTACCGGCTCACGCTGTGCCATCGCCGCGTACATATCTGTCAAGCGGCGCGGCAACTCCAATTCCAGGCCAGAGGGATTGGGGTCATAGATGGCGGCACCAACCATCAGCGTAGTACCGGCGCGATAAACCGGTGGCAAGGGATTAACCAACGCGTAACCAATGCCGCCTGCAGTAATGGTGCTCAAGATGATGAGCCACCACCAGCGAAAAACTGGGGATAGATATTCTAAAAAATTCAGATTCATGCCTGTTCTCCAGATGGTCGGCTAGAAATAGTGCGTTTTATCGGTGGTGGAGATTTAATACGGCTGACTTGTGCCTGCTGGTAGATAGCCTCCACTTGGGAGGCAATGGCATCCCAACGATGATAACGCTCCACGTAGGCCAGGCCAGCCTGCCCAATGAGCGCGCGTCGCTCCGGTTGTTTGAGTAGTGTCAGAAGGGCACGCGCAAAATCGTGATGCGTATCTGCAATGACTACGTGCCGGCCGTTTTCTACCTGCAACGCAGAAACGGCTCGTGAAGTGCAAACGACAGGTGTGCCACAGGCCATGGCTTCTAATACTTTGTTTTGGATGCCGGCGCCATATACCAATGGTGCGATGGCCAATGTGGTCTGTTGTAAGTAAGGGCGAATGTGCGGTACCGTGCCGGTGACCTCAATGCGTGGATCGTTGCCGAACCCTTGAATAATGGCCGGTGGGTCCTTGCCAACGATTTGCAGACGAACTTCAGGCTGGGCGCGCCACACCAAGGGCATAATTTTCTCAACCAGATCGCGCACCATTGTGATGTTGGCGTGATAACTCATCTTCCCGCTGACTACCAGGGTGTGAGGGGCGCGGGGCTGATTGGGGTTGGGGTAGAACTCGTCCAGTGCAACGCCATTGGGGACGATGTGAATCGGCGTTTGGGCGTTTCTTTCGGGCAACAGGTCTTTATAGGCCTGTTTGTCAGCAGGAGAAGTCACCAGAATATGGTCGAAATGATGGAGTAGGCGGCGTTCAAGCCGTGCAGTACGGGGGGCTTCCAGGCGCGTCACCCACTGCCCAAAGAAACTACGGCTTTTACCGGCCGCCTGACGGAACAGGTGGCTGATGCAATCCACGCTGTCCCAGATGATGGGCAGGTTTGGAGAGGTGCGTTCCACCCCTAAGGCATACTGCACCCCGCGCAAGTGTTCTACGTGCAACACATCGAAGGGCGGAAAACCGTTGGATGTCTGGCAAATGTTCTGTAAGGTTTGCCACAGACGTGGCTGCCAGCAATAGGAGGCCTGCAATGGCCAATGGCTTGGAAGTGCCCTGCCCGCGTTCCACAAGGCATACCAGCGCGGCAACGGAAAGACATCGACTTGTACCCCCGCTTCTTCCAGCGCTCGAATGTTTGCTTGATTTTCATGACGGCTACCCAGGGTGAGCAGCCGAATGGTGTGCCCGCGTCCTGCTAGCGTGCGCAGTAGCGCGTACGGGCGGATGTAGATCGGTGATGGTACGTAGGGTACAACAAAGAGCAGGCGCATGGTTAGATACGATAGCGGTGGTGGACGTAAAGTATGAGTCCGGTGATAAGCAGTGCTGCGGGCAGTAAACTGATGGCAATTACCAGCAGGTCATCATTTTCGCTGAAAATTGTGTGTGTTTGCCCAGGCACGATAGGCTGTACGTGTAGCGCGGGCGGTGGCGTTGGCGTCATCGTAGCAGTTGGCAGGGGGGTGCTGGTTGGTGTGGCTGTTGGGCTGGCCAGTGGACGGGGTGTCAAAGCCGATGCATCCAGCAGACGCTGGCTATACCAGATGGTGTAAAAATTGGGGTTGGCATCCCAGATATGTTCCTTGGGGCGTACAAACCAAGTCACATGCAAGCGGTTTCCCAGGCCGATCGCGGCTTGTGGCCATTCAGGGACAGCATCTGGGTAGGTGGCGATTATTTCGGGAAGCGACCATTTTTCGCCATTCCAGGTGAGATGGAGTACACTCAAACTATTTTGTCCATTGCTCAGGCGGCCAATCATCACCAGATGCAATTTGCCGTTGCTGTCGCGTGCCAGGCTGAAGGCGCTCTGACGGGTATCGTGAACACTGCGCTCGCCCCACACCTGGGGAATGGGGACGGGTGGTTCCCAAGAGCGGCCATGTGTCGTCGACAGACGATAGTAAGGTACGTCATCATCGGTGTTCAGCCATACGGCGATTAATCGGTTGCGCACATCCAATCCCAGTGCCGGATTGCGGGCAGTGCTTTCATCCGCGGGTGTAATGGCTTGCAGTATGTTCCAGGTGGTGCCGCTGTCGAAAGAGCCCGCGTGTAGAATTTGTACCGGTTCATTGACGCCACCGAAGGTGCCGCCTGTACCGGCTTCCCACAATACGTGTAGATTTTCTTGTTCATCTAGTAACAACTGCGGTTTGGCTGCTCCGACGGGAACGGCCGCTAGTTTGGAGATGTCAACAGGGATGCTCCAGGTGAGGCCGTTATCGTCCGATTGGCGGTAAAACAGGTGGTAGCACAGGTTGCACTGTTCATCGGGACGATTTTCGGTGTACACCACGTGCAGTCGTCCACTCGTATCGCTGAGGATATTCGAAAAGTATCCTAATTCTTCGGTTGTTAGACGCACATAAGACCGCCAGGTGTTGGCCTGAGCGGCAGAGCGTATCGGTGCCTGACTGTAGAATACATTCAGGTTCCGAAAGGTCATGTGCAGAATGTCGTTTGGGTCAATCCACGGCTGTGGACGGGTGACTTCCACGCTGCGCACCTTATACTGCTGGATAGCGATGATGTCGTTGATTGGCTGCCAGGTTTGACCATCTTCACTGCGGGTGTAGTACACCACGTCGTAACCAGTATCAGGAGGAACTTCGGGATCTGTGGGATCGCCGCCGTAGTAGCGACTCTGTGACCAAAAAAGGTGCACCGTACCGCTGGCGTCGGTGATAATCGCCGGAAACCAGCCACTCTGCTCAAAGGTGCGCGGCGTGCTCCAGGGAGATTCTTGCGCCTGGGTATGTCCAAAAAACACACCGGCGACCAGCAGGGTATACAGCATCCCTAAGGCAATCCTGAAGTAAGGGAAAGAAAAGGGAGCGTGACGTGGCATGGGCAGAGGAAAGAAGCAGGTGGTGTATTATTTTGGCATCTGGCAAAACCCACGGATGGCCGAATCCACAGATGGACACAGATTGTACAGATGTATCCTCTCAAAAATTCGGGGAGCGGGTGGCTATTTTAACGCCAAGACGCTAAGACGCAGAGCCACAAAGAAGATTACGTTTTAAGTCGCGTAGTTGTTTGTCACGTAGTCGAATAGTAGGGGCGAAAGACTTTTCGCCCGTGAAAGGTTTTCGCCCGTATCTGTCACCTGCCTTCGCGTCTTCGCGGCTTTGCGTTAAGGTTTTAACATTTGGGGTCGCCCCAAAAATTTAAGAAGATACGCGCAGATTTTTTGAACCACTTTCCGGCGAGAATTCATGCAAATCTGCAGTCAAATAAGAAACGCCAGAGTCCAGTATCGTTTTTGCAACCGTGGTCGCATTATCACATCGAAGACATGGTTTGGGGATGACAAAATTGTCAGGAGGTTTGGCTATTTGATTTGGGATAGTTAGATAGTTGGATAGTTGGGCATTCTGCATTCTGCATTTTGTATTTTGCGATCGGACGGATCACTGTTCGCTGACGCCTGTCACCTGTCGCTTGCCTTTGTGTCTTAGCGACTAAGTCCCCAGAATGGGGATTGCATTGAGGTTTTTGGGCTACCCCAAGAATTACCGCCGAGAACGCAGAGAGCGCTGAGATGACAGAACGGGAAAATCTTGACCAGATCACGGAGGTATCATCTCAAAAAGAAGGGGAAACGTCCCGAAGGTTTCTTCAAAAAACTGGTTGAACCGCTCAAACCTTCACCCTGCGGGTACTTCGCGGGACGGTGTGCCGCTCTCCCCAAA
>DYKW01000215.1 GCA_020722405.1 Anaerolinea thermophila | reverse complement strand
ACTTCGATTTTGTGCCTGCCGCCTGCCGTTACGGTGGCGGTCAATGTATAGATCTCATAGTCTGTGTCAAAGGCGCCATCCTGCGCTGTCGCCAGATTGATGTCATCCCAGGCAGCGCCATCCAGCCGGAACTGCACTTTCTCAATTTGATTGATCGTCACGGCCAGATTATCGGGAGTCACGTCGTAATAATAAGAATAGAAACACTCATCGGTAGGACGTCCTAAACAGGAGGTCGAGGCCAGAGGATTGTCATAGGCGCGATACTGTCCCCCATTCGCCTCGGAATACACCAATGAAAAATCGCTCGTCGGGTCGTCGGGGTAAGGTGAAAACAACACCGACGGGCGGGTATCCATGGGGTCGATAATGCCATCGCTATCCGTGTCGCGCCAGCCAATCTGTTTTTTGGTAAGACTGTCTGGGTCGCCGTTCCCATGGTACATCAGGCGCGGGTTGGGTTCATCGCCCGGCGCAGAAACTGCGCAATAAGAATTGGCAATGCCTAAATAGCCAAATTTTTTCGTAGAAAGTCCGCAACCGCCAGGTTGGAATTCTGAGCCTTCTAATTGGAAGCCTGCGCCAAACATGCGCGCCACCAGTTGCGCGGTTGCCCACTCCATATTGTCAAAACCGCGTGTACCGTTGTTATAGGTCATCACGGCCAGAGGGCCAAAGGTTCGCGATATAAGGTATTGCCCGTCAGTGAACGCGCCCGGAGAAGTATCATTATCATTGCTGCTATCAACCACGAACAAAACGAAGGCCCAGTCGGCATTGTTATTGGTGCGCAGGTCGCTGGCATACACGTAAGCCGCGTCCTCCGCGGTAGTGCCTGCGGAATATCCCATGGCAACCAGGGCCATACGTGTCCAGATATCATACGTCCCGCTGGCGTTTGCTATGGGTTCCTCGGCAATCTCAACCGGAACAATCGTCTCGCTCCCCATATCATCCGCCATTCCATCCCGATCGATATCCACTACAAATTCCAGGTTCATGGCAGCGGGTTTCCAGGCAACCCATTTTTGCAACCCACTCCAAATTTCGTTTCGAACAGTTTGTAGTTCATCAACCGTCCAGTTTTCTTGATTAAGCGAGCCCTCCAGGCCGTTACTTTCGATGGCAATCACGCCCACGGCCACTTTGCCTGCCAGGAAAGCGCTGGTCTGGGTCTCAAGCGGAGCCGATGAGCCATTTTCGCCTTGTCCGCCAACTTCGTCATCACCAATTTCAGCCGTTTGAATGGTCATATTCTTGACCTGCCCTGCGCTGGCCGGAACCATTGGTGCAAAAGTCAAAGAAATGACAAACAAGATACTTAATGCAATCGTCACAGTGCGAGAAAATGAAAAGACTTGTATTTTCATGAGATTACTCCTTTTCCTTTGCCTGTTAAATCTGCTTGCATAATTATTATACCGAACCCTGCAAGGGCAAAGATTTACAAAAAAATCGATTTTTACGTGCTAGTACTTTTCTACCAGTGCTTCCGCCTCAGCCAAAAAGCCAGCAACAGCCCCAGCAGGATCATGGCCAGGCCCAGGCAGGGCAACCGGAAGGAGAACGCTGAGCGCCAGAACATAGCAGGAAGAGCCGTTGGGGTTGGGGAAACGGTGACCAGAATGACGGCGGTAGGCCGCTTTGGGGTGGGGCTGGCAAATGCAGGACTACTGGTGATGGACGGCAAAAGGGTGGGGGAAACTGTGGGAGAAACTGTGGGAGAAAACGTTACAGATGGCAAGGGCGTTGGCGAAATCAATTTGCCCCCAAAAAACGGCCCCGCCGGGGTTGAAGATGGCGTCCAGGTGACGGAAGCGGGGGGGGCGCTTGTCGGGGTTGGGAAAGGCAGCACCAAGAGAGGGCGGCATCCAGTTGAATCAGACCGGAACCGGTGAAGATGAACAAACGCTCTATCGAAGTTTTCCTTTGTCGCTTCACCTTGTGAGGGACGCCCCTATCCCTCGTACCCTTGCAGGTATAGGCAGCAATGCTTTGCTTGTAAGAGAGACCGGCTCATCGCCGGTCTCTGCTGTTTAAGAATTGGTTTCGATTTACTTCTTTGGCTTTGATTC